>JAGDDC010000159.1 GCA_017958245.1 Lachnospiraceae bacterium | reverse complement strand
CCTTTATGCATGTGCCGTCCGCCGTGCACTCAACGTTCGTTCTATCCTCGTGATTGCATATCAGGATGGCGGACTTACCCCTGAACAATGTGATGTTCGCGTTCGCGCTGCGTCCGGAGAGCTTGAGCGGGATCCTGACCTCGAACCTCGAGCCCTCGTTAAGCCTCGAATACACTGTTATCGTGCCGTGGAGCATCCTCACGAGGTTCTTTGTTATGGACCTGCCAAGTCCCGAGCCCACCGTGTTCTCAACTCTCAGATCCTTTGCTCTGGTGAAGGGATCAAAGAGAGTCTTCTGGAACTCCTCGGTCATGCCTATGCCGTTGTCCTCGACCTTGAGTATGTATTCCGTGAAACCGGGGTCGTTGGTGTCTCTCTCCTCGATCGTGAGAGTGATGGTGCCGCCCTCCTGAGTGTACTTTATGGCATTGCTCAGGAGGTTTATGAGTATCTGGCTCAGCTTGTGCTTGTCTCCCACAAGCTCCTCATTTGCGACCTTCTGCGCAGCGACGTTCAGAGTCTGTCCCTTCTGACCCGCCTGCGGCCTGACTATCGAGATGATGGACTCGATAAAATCGCCCATGATGATCTCGTCTTCCCTCAGCTCCTCCTTGCCCGACTCGATCCTGCTTAAGTCGAGGACCTCGTTGATCAGGTCGAGCAGCTGGTTTGAAGCGGTATCTATCTTTTTGAGACAGTCGAGGACCTTGTCCTCGTTGCCTATGTTTGCCTTTGCGATCGAGGTCATGCCGATGATACCGTTCATCGGTGTCCTCATGTCGTGGCTCATGTGGGAGAGGAAATTGGTCTTTGCGGCATTTGCAGCTTCCGCGTAGTTGTAGGCCTCAAGGATCGCCTTCTGCTGTCTGAGCTGTTCCTTCCTGCCCTTGTCGACCGTCACCTGAGTCATGAGCACCTTGACGGGTATCCCCTGGTCCCTCTCCATGACGGAGAAGGTGATCTTCTGCCATCCGAGGCTCTGCCACATGAGCTCGAACTCAAACTCAAAGCTCTTCCTCGTGGCAAGGGTCTGCCTGATGTATTCGCTGTCAAAGACCTTGGAGACGTTCTCAAGATTCTCCGATGACACGTACTTCTCTGCAGCCTGCCTGAAGGCCTCGGTGAACTTTCCCTTCCTCGGGACGCCGAGCGTCTCGAACACCGGATTGATCATGAACATATCGAAGCTGTCGTTGTCAAGATCGATCTCGGTCAGAGAGATATAGTCTTCCTGAATGCACTCAAGAAGACTGTATAAACGTCTTTTGTTCTTTACCAGACTCTTTGATCCGTGTCTGACAGGTTTGTCCGAAAAAAGGCCCATATACTCTCCATATCAAGCAAAACCAAACACCCTGTCCGAACGTGGCACATACAGTCCCCCCGCTCGGCAAAAACCATACATCCCCTAGTGTACCATATTTTCCAAGTAAAGACAATGACGATAGCCCTTTCCAAAAGGCTTTTTTTGTTCTATAATGGTCTAAAACCAAACTGTCAGGAGGATGAAATGATACGTAAAAAAGGATCGTTTTTAGCGGTCGCTTTGTGCGGTTCCCTCTTTGCGACGGCCCTATGTGTCATGTTTGCCCTTGCCCCGATCCGACGGGCAAAGGCTTTCGGTTCTGTTTCTCAATGCCCCTCTTGCTATAGCGATGACATAAGCGAGCTCGACAACGAACCCGCGTCATGTGATGAGGCAGGCTACGTGTCGTTTATGTGCAACGACTGCTCGTACTCGTGGGGCATGTCAATACCCCCGAGGGGGCATGTTTTCACACACGCCACTAACCCCGCCACGTGCACGGAGGACGGATCGGATGTCGCAGTCTGCACGGCCTGCGGCTTCACGACGACCACCACGATACCTGCGACAGGCCATGTTTTTCCCGATCAATGGACTCTCGAGAGAGCACCTTCAGCCACCGAACCGGGGCTCGAATCCCGTGTGTGCACGGTCTGTGGAGAGAAGGAGACCCGCGTTGTTTCCGACCTTTTGGGAGACGTAGTCACCCCAACCCCGACTGCCGGCCCCGACCCGACGGATCCCACAGGTTCCGATCCGACGCCGGAGCCCGGAGGGACTGATGTGACAACCACTCCGGAGATCACAGGCGAGGTGCCGAGTCCCACAGATACGATCCCAGGTACCACTCCCGCGCCGACGCCCACGAAGACGCCAACCGTCGCGCCTACTCCCACCGCATCAACAGTGCCTGATGACGGGACGGGGACGATAGGCGGAGGCTCAGACACAGACCTCGAAGGTGCGACGCCCTCCGTCACAGATCCCGCAGATCCCTCATCGACTATTGGACTCGTAGATCCGGGCCTGACAGCCACCATTTCTCCGACCGTGACCATCGGGGCAAATGCCGACACCACGCCGGGTGACCCGCAGGGCGGAGGCGATGCTCAAAACGGCACGGTACCCGACGGTGGAGTTCCCTCAGACCTTGAGACGATCGGCACGGACGAACCTCCAACACCCGCGGGCGGCCCTGCCATCATAGCGATCATAGTCGGAATACTCGGGATCGCAGCCATAGTGACTCTCGTGACCGTGAGAGGACGCAGGGCAAAGAAACCCGTGAGCCCTGACATAAAACAAAGCTCTGAGGGCGACGGACCCGAAGCCCCTGAGCTCAAAGATCAGACTGTGGTGACCATGTTAAAGAAAAGCCCCAGAGCAGAGCAGCTCCTTGAAGCCATGGACAAGAGGCCTTTCCTTCTCGTAAAGAGGTCCGAGCCCGGAGACACGGAGGCTCTCGAGGCTCTTGTAAAAGATGAGAAGCCAAAGCTCGTCCTCATAGACGCCGCCGTCATGGGCGACTTGGAAAGCTTCAAGGCCCTGAAGGAAAAGCTCTCTGAGGCCTGCGACGACTCGGGTTTCGCCCTCCTCTTTGAGGGGAAAGAACATGCTTCAGTCTTTGGTGAGAAGAGTTTAAGAAACGATCCGAAGTACAAGGGCATGGCTTGCTACACATCCTCGGACGAGGCCATACTCACGAAGCTCATACTTCCGGTCTACAAGCCTGATTTCTCTATGGACAACGTGCTCGATGGCATAGGGAACATAGCCGAAGCCTTCGGCATCCCCATGCTCTCGACCTTCACAAAGATCGTCCAGGTGGGCGGAAACGTAAAGGAAGCCGTCGAAGACAGGAAGCTCGACAAGGGCAACTTGACGGAGATCCTCGGGAACATCTCGGAGGTCTTCGGCTTCGATCTCGGAGGCGACCTCGCAGACGCAGCGGACTTCCTAAGCTACGAGAAAGAAAAGCATTTTGAAAAAAAGGAAGACTAAAAACCCATAACAACAAAAAACCCACAGCGCATGCTG
>JAGDDC010000158.1 GCA_017958245.1 Lachnospiraceae bacterium | reverse complement strand
TCGTCGACAAGTTAAAGCGCCTCATACTCATGGGGCAGTCGAAGGACAAGATCGAAGAGTGCGCGAGGAAGCACGGCTTCAACGCAATAGTCAAGGTCGACAGCATGGAGGACGCCGTGAAACTCGCTTCCAACGAGGCAAAGACAGGGGAGACGGTACTTCTCTCACCCTGCTGCGCAAGCTGGGGTATGTTCAAGGATTACGAGGAGCGCGGAAGGATATTCAAGGAACTGGTAAACAAACTGTGATCCGCAAGATATAGGAATTATGACCCGTAGTGTTATCAAAAAAAAGGTTCAGAGCTACTATGACATAACGCTGTTTTTGCTCGTGCTGTTCATTTGCGTGTTCGGACTGATCATGGTATACAGCACCAGCTCTTACAACGCCTACAGGTTCTACAACGATTCGCAGCTCTACCTCACAAGGCAGCTAAAGATCCTTGGCATAGGGTTTGCGGGGATGATCCTGCTCTCGATAGTCGACTACCATCTTTTTTCGAAGCCGCTTTTTAACACGAAGATAAACGCGACGCACATCCTGCTCGTGCTGGCCACGGGGCTCATGCTGTTCGTCACGGTGAGCGGGTATTCGGCGGGAGGTTCCGCGAGGTGGATCAAGCTTCCCGGAGGCTTCAACCTCCAGCCCTCCGAGATCCTGAAGATAGCGGTCATACTCCTTGCAGCCTACTCGGTATCCGCGATGTCGCAGAAGAACAGGAACAGGTTCGCGGGCTTTTTCAGGATACTTCTGTATGTCGCGATCCCGGTCGGACTGGTGGCGGTCGAGAACCTCACGACGGCGATCATCATCTTTGTGATCGTGGCGGGCATATGCTTCGTCGCGAGCATGAAGAACCTGATGTTTGTGCTGACGGGGCTCGGCGCGGGAGCTGTGGGAGCTCTGCTCATAGTCTTCAGGGGCTACAGGAGCGAGAGGATCAACATCTGGCTCAACGTCGAGACGGCATCGGGCGGATATCAGATCATGCAGGGACTCTACGCGATAGCTTCCGGCGGACTGCTCGGCAAAGGACTCGGCGAGAGCATGCAGAAGCTCGGCTATATACCGGAGGCACACACTGACATGATCTTCTCGGTCATTTGCGAAGAACTCGGGATGATCGGTGCGATAGCGGTCATAGCGCTGTTCCTTATGGTGCTCTGGCGGCTCTTCAGGATAGCGATAAACGCGCCCGACCTCTTTGGAGGGCTGATCGCGACGGGCGTGCTCATACACATAGCGATCCAGGTTCTGATAAACATAGCGGTGGTGACGAACCTCATACCGCCTACAGGTATACCTCTTCCGCTGATAAGCTACGGCGGAAGCTCCCAGATAGTGTTTTTAGGAGAGATAGGTATAGCACTTTCCGTTTCAAATCAGACTGTCAGGGAGCTTGACACATGAGAAAGACCAAGTTGATAGTTTTTTTGATCGTCCTGGTGCTTCTGCTTTCGGGCGTGGGTTTCGTGTATTTCTTCTGCAAACTCGAGAACGTTGAGGTGAAAGGGGCGGCGCACTATACGGACGCGCAGATAAAGGACGAGGTCATAACCTCCGCTCTCGACGAGTTTGCGCCTCTGCTCTACATAAAAGGCAAACTCAAGACCATAGACATACCATTTGTCGAGAAGATCGAGATAGAACTGATCGACAAGAATTCCGTCAGGATAGAGGTCTACGAGAAGACGATCGTTGCCTGCGTCGAGAAGATGGGACAGTTTTTCTACTTCGACAACGATGGCGTGGTCGTTGAGACCTACACCGAGCAGAACGACATGCACCCCCTGATAAAAGGCCTCAGCTTCGACAGCACCGTGATCGGAGAGGAGCTTGGGATAGAGAGGAAGTCTTTGTTCGGCGAGATCAGGGACATGGCGATGCTCATAAAGAAAAACAAGCTCAAGGTCTCGACCATAGAGTATTCGCCCGACTACGAGATCAAGCTCTACATAGACGACGACGTAATAAACCTCGGGAGCAACAAGAACTTTGAGCTGATCTTCAACAATCTTCCCGGGATCCTTAAAGCCGCAAATGACTCAAGCCTCGTCATAGATATGAGAGAATACAGCAGAGACAACATGGAAGTCTACGCAAAACCCGGAGGGAATTAAACGGGACGAACGGGCGCTTTCATTTATTTGTAAATTT
>JAGDDC010000157.1 GCA_017958245.1 Lachnospiraceae bacterium | reverse complement strand
TGTGAAGAACGTCTTCAAGAAAGACCCCGTGTGCGCCATCATAGCACTCGGCGCGATAGGGGACGTCTCGGGCAGGAACAGGAGAATGAGAGTGAACCTGAGCTTCCTGGACCGCGACACCGCGGTCGTCACCATAAGAGACGACGGCTTCGGCGAGCTGCGCGAGTCGACGCACAGGATATGGGAACAGATACTCAAGCTTTGATATGACACGGAGGCTTATATGGGCAAGGTGATCCTTTGCTACGGCAGGAAAGCTAAAACTCCATATATCATTTCATCGACGGGCGTGAAGATATACACCGTAGAGGAGCTGTGCTGCTACATAGGGACAGGCATCGAATCGCTCGAGAAGGAAGACTTGGGAAGGGACCTCGTGCCCTTCTTCAGGGACGAACTCGGCCTCGTCGAGAGAGCGGAGTATCTCGAGCAGCTCTTCGGGGTGGGCGCGACCTTCAAGGACATACTCGTCGGCGTGATCTGCAGCTGCGACTACTACGACGCTGACGAGGTCGACGCCATATTGAAGAGCTTTGACGAGATAAGCAGTCTCTCCGAGTCGGGCAGGAAGAAGCTTAAGGCGGACAGGTTGCTCGCGCAGGGAAACTACGCCAGGGCGCTCGCCCTGTACAAGTCCGCGCTCTCCGAGGGTGAGAGCAGGGATCTGTCGGTGGAGGAGTACGGAAACATACTCCACAACATCGCAGTCCTCCAGATCAGACAGGGCATGTACTCGCTTGCGGCGGACACCTTCCTCGAGAGCTACGAGCACAACGGCAACAGGGAGACACTCAAGGAGTACCTCTTCGCCCTCAAGCTCTCCAGGCAGGAGGACAGGTTCGACAGGGAGAGGGCACGGCTCGTGAGCGAGGGTGAGCTCTACACCGAGATAAACAGGGACCTGATAACAGCGGAGAACGAGAGCACGCATACGGCGGACATGGAACGCCTGGAGGAGCTCAAGTCGCTGAGGGACAACGGCAGATACAGCGAGTACGAGACGGAGCTCTCGAGGCTGATAGAGGAGCTGAAGGAGCAATACAGGAGCTTTTAGGGGATTGACATGGGTCTTTTCAAGAGAAAGAAAAAAGAAAACAACAGCGCGTATCAATGGATGACGGTCGACGAGGCGCTGGCCTACAGCAAGGGGGAGAAGGTGGTCTCCCAGGCCTCGATCATAAACGCCATCGATGAGACGCGTGCTACGTTAAAGAGCATAGAAAAGCAGCAAAAAGAGCAGAAGAACGAATACGCGATCGTGACGGCAGCTCTCGCGGATATCCAGAAGATCGAGGCTGCGGGACAGCCTGACAGGAAGGAGATCTTAGACTATGCGAGCAGCATAATCGACCTCAAGAGGGAGCGCGAGAAGTACTTAAAGTACGAACGCAAGCTCAGTGAAGAGCAGTACGGGACATTTGCGATGTATGAGAGCAGGATCCCGGAACAGATGTCCCAGATGGAGGAGAACGAGCGCTACATGTCGCTCATAAACAATGACATAAGGCATCTTGAGGGCGAGAAGGGCAGCATCAGATACGAGATCGAGGAGATGGAAAAGAAGCAGAGGGATCTGAGAAAGTTCCTCATAGCGATAGGCATCTTCGCGGTCATCGCTTTCACCGCGCTTATAGTGGCGACTGAGATCACGGGGCTTGACTTCACCGTACCCTTCTTTGCCGCGGGCGTCGCGGCTCTCCTCGCGGCTTTCTACGTCCTCTTTTCCATGAGAAAGACCACTCTGACGCTCATGAGGGACGGGCAGAAGATGAACAGGGTTATCATGCTCCTAAACAAGGTCAAGATAAAGTATGTGAACTGCTCGTCGGCGCTCGACTATGCGTACGAGAAGTTCGATGTGAACAGCTACCACGAGCTCGCTTACAGATGGCAGGCATACCTCTCTGAAAAGAAGGAGGAGGAGAACCAGAAGAGGAACACGGGTATGCTCTCTTCCTACAGGAGTTCTCTTGCGAGGAGCTTAGCGAGGATAGGAGTGAACGATCCTCTCATCTGGGCTCAGCAGCCTGAGCCTCTCGTAGACAAGGACGCCTTGCGTGAGATGTCTTCAAAGTACAGCGACAGGAGGCAGAAGCTGCGCGCCGCCATAGAGTTCTCGAACAAGCAGATCAACATGTGCAACGAGGAGATAGAGGCGCTCATATCAAAGAACCCCACCCATGAACAGACGATCAGGAAGCTGATGGAAGACGAGAGAAAGTAAAAAACACGTGACACCTTCAAAAGTGCCACGTGTTTTAAAATGCATATATAGGCGATGCCGCGTCACGGCGTCTCGCCTTCCTCGAGGTCCATGCCCATCTCGTGGAGTCTCGTGGGGATGTATTGCTTGAGTGTTGAGTTGGGGCAGATCTCAAGCATGAGCTTGTAGTAGTAAGCCGCGTCCTCGTATCTTGAGACGGCCTGGAAGGTCTTTGCGAGGTAGTACATGGCGGTGTCAGACTCGGGATCGAGTATGACGGCGGTCTTCAGATAGCGCTCAGCCTCCTCGTAGTTTCCTTCTTCATAGAAGCTCTTGCCCTTCTTGTAGACATCCTTCGCCGCGGAGGGGAAGATGTCGTCCTGCATGGCCTTGACCTTCTCGCCTGCTTCGGGGTTCTCGTACGCTTCGGGGTCGAGCTCCGCAAGCGATACTGCGAGCTGTTCGAGTTCGTCGTCGGTGTAGTCCGTCGATGCCTTGAGCCTGTCGTAGGCTGCGACTGCGCTCACAAAGCTGTCGAAATCGGTCTTGCCCTCAGACCTTGAAAGCTCTGCCTGCTCGTAGACATCGAGCTTGTCGGTCGTCTGATCGAGCTTCGAGGTGAGGTTCTTGACCTGCTTCTCTAGCTGCGAGATGGTCGCGTTCTTGCTGGAGAGCTCGCTGCTGTAGTCGACCTGTTTGCTCGCGTACTCCTCTTTGATGTTCGTCTCTATGGTGGGAACTATCAGGTAGTAAACCACGGCTATGCCCACGATGACGCCCAGTATCAGGTTCACGAAGAGCATGGCGTTTGGCTTGTCCTCCCTGTAGGTCGACACGGGGAAGAGGGACTTCTTCGCGGCGGGTTTCTCTGTCTCCTTGCCGTCGCTCCAATAGGGTGGCTCGGCCTGATTCTCGCCCGCGGTGGTCTTTGCGATCTCCGCGAGATACTTGAGTGTGGTGGTGTTTGCCACGTCGATCTCCAAAGCCTTCTTGAGGAGCTTCTTTGCGCGCTCGTAGTCGTTGTTCCTCATGTAGAGGAGGGCCAGGAGATGTATGGCGCGAAGGAACTTCGGGTTCAGGGCCATGACCTTTTTGAGCTGGATGATCGCCAGGTCGTCGTCACCCTGCTTCGCCTCGGCGAGGGCGATGTTGTACTTCTTGATGGCCTGACTCATGTTCTCGAGCTTCACGGCGTTGTCCTGGACCTTGTTCATGAAGTAGTCGGCCAGGTTCTCCCTGCTGTTGAAGTGCTTGCTGATGACCCACTGACTGAGGGCAGCCACGGTCTCGCCCATCTCAAAAAAGACGAGTCCCAAAAGATTCCTGGCGTCCTCGTTGGCCTTGTTGATCTCGAGGCTGCGCTTCAAATGAGTGACGGCCCCGGAGAGGTCGCGCACCTTGGCAGCTTCGAGTCCTTTATTGAAAAATGAGTTAGAAAGCATGTATATCTTCCCGTAAGCAGATATATCCGAGCCGCACACGTCACAGACGTGCAGCCTCGCAGATACGGGACTACCGCAATATGGGCAATTCATCTATGTAACCTTTCCGCAGGCTAAAAGCCTTAAAGGCGCGGCAGCAGAGCATATGCCGCGCGATCCGGTGACGCAAGCCCGCGCGAAGCGCAGACACAGCCTGCCGCGACACCGGCAGGGCGGGATCATTCGTCTTCTTCTCCGGATCTGCGCATGACCATGTTGATGATGTCCACGATGTCCGTGAGTTCGTTGTTGTATATGGCTTCTTCAGCCTGCTCGATCTCGAGACTGGGCTGGAATTTCGCGATTTCTTCGTTGTAATCTAACATCAGACCGATACCTCTGTTTCGTCTTTCTTCAAATGACAGTATTCCGTAAAACACTACATAATATCATAACTGTAACATGATCAAAAATCAAGACTGTACCCTTTATTTTACTTGACAAAAAAAGTTCGTTATTATATCATTTACAGGGTCAAATGCCTTGACGAAGAGGAGTAAAGGCGTGTTATTTCAACTATAGTTTGTTACGGTCCTTCGTCCCGATCGGATGAGGGACTTTTTTTGGAAAAAACAGGATGCGTATTCAAAGGAGGAGAGATTATGAGCTTCATGAAAAAAGAGCTTGCGAAGAACTACGATCCCGGCGACATAGAGGACAGACTCTATTCAAAGTGGCTTGAAAAGAAGTATTTTCACGCTGAGGTCGACAGGACCAGAAAGCCTTTTACGATCGTCATCCCGCCCCCGAACATCACGGGTCAGCTTCACATGGGGCATGCCCTTGACAACACCAGGCCGGACATCCTGATCAGGGTCAAGAGGATGCAGGGCTTCAACGCGCTCTGGCAGCCCGGGACCGACCCCGCTTCCATAGCCACGGAGGCAAAGATCGTTGAGACTCTCAAGAAGGAGGGCACGAGCAAGGAAGAGCTCGGCCGCGAGAAGTTCCTCGAGAGAGCATGGGAGTGGAAGAAAGAGTACGGCGGAAGGATCGTTGAGCAGCTCAAGAAGCTCGGATCGTCCTGCGACTGGGACAGAGAGCGCTTCACGATGGACGAGGGCTGCAACAAGGCAGTCACGGAAGTCTTCACCAAGCTCTACGAGAAAGGCATGATCTACAAGGGCTCAAGGATTGTCAACTGGTGCCCCGTATGCTGCACGTCGATCTCCGACGCGGAGGTTGAGCACGAGGATCAGGCCGGTCATTTCTGGCACATCAAGTATCCTCTGATCGAGGAAGACGGAAGTGTGAGCAAGACGAGGTTCCTTGAGTTCGCGACCACGAGACCCGAGACGATGCTTGGAGATACGGCTGTCGCAGTCAATCCCGAGGACGACAGATACAAAGATATAGTAGGAAAGTATGTTTTCCTTCCCTTCGTGGAGAGAAAGATCCCGATCGTTGCGGATAGCTACGTTGAGATGGATTTCGGAACGGGCGTCGTAAAGATCACGCCCGCGCACGACCCCAACGACTTTGAGGTGGGAAAGCGCCACAACCTTCCCGAGATCAACATCATGAACGATGACGCGACCATCAACGAGAACGGCGGTAAGTTCAAGGGTATGGACAGGTACGCCGCAAGGGAAGCCATCGTAAAGGAGCTCGACGAGATGGGGCTGCTCGTAAAGATCGAGGACTACAGCCACAACGTCGGCACCTGCTATCGTTGCCATACGACCGTTGAGCCCCTCATCAAGAAGCAGTGGTTCGTCAGAATGGACGAGCTCATCAAGCCTGCGATCGAGGGTGTGAAGAACGGTGACATAAAGTTCGTTCCCGAGCGCATGGAGAAGTCCTACTTCAACTGGACGGACAACATCAGGGACTGGTGTATATCCAGACAGCTGTGGTGGGGACACAGGATCCCCGCATACTACTGCGACGACTGCGGCGAGATCATAGTATCGAAGGATAAGCCCGGCAAATGCCCGAAGTGCGGTTCCGAGAAGATCACTCAGGATCCCGACACCCTGGACACCTGGTTCTCTTCGGCACTCTGGCCCTTCTCGACACTGGGATGGCCCGAGAAGACCGAGGATCTCGACTACTTCTATCCGACGGACGTACTCGTGACCGGTTACGACATCATTTTCTTCTGGGTTATAAGGATGATCTTCTCCGGATACGAGCACATGAAGGAGAAGCCCTTCAATACAGTGCTCTTCCACGGTCTCATCAGGGATTCGCTCGGAAGAAAGATGAGCAAGTCGCTCGGAAACGGCATCGATCCTCTCGAGGTCATCGACAAGTACGGCGCTGACGCACTCAGGTTCACCCTCATCACGGGCAACGCTCCCGGAAACGACATGCGTTTCTACTGGGAGAGAGTTGAGGCGAGCAGAAACTTCGCAAACAAGGTCTGGAACGCATCAAGGTTCATCATGATGAACATAGCGCAGTGCGAGGAGGCAGGCGTAAAGGTTGACTTTGACGGCGCTTTTACAGGGGCTCTTGAGGACGCCGACAAATGGATCCTCTCCCGCGCGAACAACGTTGCGAAGGCCGTGACAGACAACCTTGAGAGCTTCGAGCTCGGTGTTGCGGCTTCAAAGATATACGACTTCATATATGACGATCTCTGCGACTGGTATATCGAGATGATCAAGCCCAGACTCTACGGGAACGACGTGGATTCGAAGAAGGCTGCTCTGTGGACGCTGTCACACGTTCTCACGGATGCCTTGAAGCTCCTTCATCCCTACATGCCTTTCGTTACCGAGGAGATCTTCTGCACCCTCAAGGAGGCAGAGGGCTCGAAGTTTGAGAACGAGTCGATCATGATCTCAAACTGGCCCAAGTTCGATCCTTCATTTGTCTTTGAGAAGGAAGAGGAGACCGTCGAACTCGTAAAGGACGCCGTAAGAGGCGTGAGAAACATCCGCACCGAGATGAACGTTGCGAACTCGCGCAAGGCGAGCATCTATATAGTTTCGGACAGCGAGAAGATCCGTTCGGATTTCGAGCGCAGCAAGGTGTTCTTCTCGTCGCTCGCGGGAGCTTCGGACGTGACCATACAGGAAGGTACGGAGGGTATCGATCCCGACGCGGTTTCCGCAGTGCTCCACGGAGCAACCCTGTACATACCTTTTGCGGACCTCGTTGACATTGAGAAGGAGATCGAGCGTCTCACAAAGGAGAAGACGAGGCTCGAGGGTGAGCTCAAGCGCTCGAACGGGATGCTCTCAAATCCTTCATTTGTGGACAAGGCACCGAAGGAGAAGCTTGAGGCGGAGAGAGAGAAGCTCAAGAAATACACCGATATGTACGAGAAGGTTAAGGAGAGGCTGGAACATTTTTCTAAATGATATGCTTTTGTTGAAGGAAGCTGCCTTTTAAAAAGGATCTGCTTATGGGGAGCGGTCCGGAATGAGGAGGGGTTTTGCAGGATGCAATATATCTGCCTTTTGGCAGTATATTGAATAGATGCAAAAGTATAAGGAGGATGGGAATATGGTTCCATATCTGATCGTGCTCGGAGTGGCGCTGCTTGCGCTTCTGAGCGTTGTTCTGAAGTATCGGGCCATCAAGAAGATGGATGAGGGGACGCCTGAGATGGTAAAGATGGCGGGCATCATCCGCGATGGCGCTGCAACTTTCATGAAAGCCGAGTACAAGACTATCGCGATAGTTGTAGTGATCGTAGCAGTTGTTTTTACGCTGTTCATTGAAAAGACGAGCGGTCTGACTTTCCTGCTCGGCGCATGCGTGAGCTCCGTAGTGTGCATACTCGGTATGCGCAGCGCGACTTACGCGAACGTTCGCACCACGAACCGCGCAAGAGAGACCATGAAGATCGGTGAGACCGTAAAGGTCGCTCTCACCGGTGGAAGTATCAGCGGTCTTTCGGTTCAGGCTCTCGGACTTGTGGGCATCGTGATCATAATCCTGGCTTTCGGCGCGACCGATCCCGACGCTACGGGCTCGGGCTTCATCGCAAGCCTCGACTGCAACCCTACGATCATGAGATTCACCACTTACTCTCTCGGTTGCTCGCTCGTTGCGATGTTCAACCGTGTTGCGGGCGGTAACTACACAAAGGCTGCGGATATCTCTTCGGATATCCTCGCAAAGAACCGTCATGACCTGCCTGAGGATGACAGCCGCGTGCCCAACGTCATCGCTGACTTCATCGGCGACAACGTAAATGATATCGCGGGCAACTGCTCAGACCTGCTGGAGAGCTTCGTGGCTACTATAGCTGCAGGCATCATGATCGCAACCACTATCTACAAGTCGGAGACGGGCTTCGGCGAGTCGACTTTCATCGCTACATGCCTGTATCCCGTACTGCTTGCGGGCGGCGGACTCTTAAGCTGCGTGCTCGGTATCTTTATAGTAACTAAGCGCAAGATGAGCGATCGTCCTTCAAAGGATCTTGATCTTGCGACCTATATATCTGCGGGACTCACCGTAGGCTTCGGACTTCTGTCGTCATGGCTCGTCTTCAAGGACGTTCCGCTCTACGACAGCTTCAAGATCGGCTGGGCTTCACCGCTTCTGAGCGCAGTTCTCGGTATAGCGAGCGGTGTGGCTATCGGTATGATCACAGAGTATTACACAAGTACGGACCACGCTCCCACGAGGAAGCTTGCGGAGATCGCACCCGAGGGTGAGGCCTTTGTAGTGACCAAGGGTGATGCGATCGGATCAAGATCCGTGCTCCTTCCGATACTCATCATCGGTGTGTCGCTCTTTGTTTCGGGTACTATCTGCGGAACCTACGGTATCGCTATCTCGGCACTCGGAATGCTCTCATTTGTGGGAACTACGGTTTCTATCGACGCTTTCGGACCTATCGCGGACAACGCGGGCGGTATGGCTGAGTCCTGCCACTTGGATCACGACGTCAGAAAGATCACCGATCTCCTTGACTCTGTCGGCAACACGACGGCAGCTATCGGCAAGGGCTTTGCTATCGGATCGGCAGCTTTCGCGACAGTGTCCCTGATCACGGCTTACGTCGGCAACTACACGGCAGCAGGTGCGGAGCCCGTGCTCAACATCGCTTCCTACGTAGTCATCGCGGGCGGTGTCATCGGCGGCGCGCTGGTTGAGTTCTTCTCCGCAATGCTCACGGACAACACCATTGAGGCTGCGAAGATCATGGCTGACGAGGGCGACAAGCAGCTCTCACTCCCCGGAGTGCTCGAGGGAACGAAGGATCCCGATTACAACCGCTGCATCGAGCTTGCTGCAAAGCAGGCCCTGAGAAAGATGCTGAGTCCTTCGGTCATCGCGCTGTTCATACCTATTGTCGGCGGACTCCTCTTCGGAGTACAGTTCGTGGGTGGTATTCTGATCGGAGCGACGATCGTGGCTATCCCCAGAGCGATCTTCATGGGCAACTCGGGTGGTGCTTTTGACAATGCGAAGAAGTACATCGAGGCCGAGAAGCTTGAGGGACACGGCAAGGGCAGTGCCGCACACAAGGCGGCAGTCACCGGCGATACTGTCGGCGATACGAGAAAGGATGTCGTGGGCGTAGCGCTCGATATCTTCATTAAGATGATGTCGACGGTGGCAAATACACTGGCACCGATCTTCAATAATATTACGCTTTTTAAATGATGATGAGGGCTGTCGCATATGCGGCAGTCCTTTTCCTTTTATAGAGCCGCTGTGGTATGCTCTGCAAACGGCTTCCGCGCTAAGAGATTCTAAGCCCGCTCTCAAAAACACATCCGATGCTGAAATTGTTGACCGAGACGGTCCAATTTCAGCATTGTGTTTTTTCGAAGCGAGCAAGAATCTCTATCGCTTGTGCAGAATGTTTGCAGAGCACACCACAGCGGCATTTATCAACGAATATGAGAGCCGCATATGTGGCAGTTTGTTTTGGGGTATACAGTCGCTGTGGTGTTTATCGATGAATATGGGAGATGTATATGTGGCAGTCGGGGGTATGTAAGCTGCAAGGGGTGGGGGGAAGGATGAGAAGCGACTCAAATGTGAGTCATAGGGTTTCTTGGTTTTCGTATGGTGACAGGGGTAAAAAATGCGCGGAGGCATTTTTTAGCCGCACTGAGGCATGGATGCCGAATTGCGGCGACCCCGTCACATGTGGAGGTGTATATCGAAAACCCAGAAACCCTTGACGAATCATTTCGTCGCAGATCATCTTCACCGCAGCACTGCAGCTTCTATGCAACTTGTACGCAGCTTCTATGCAGCTTGTACGCAGCTTCTATGCAGACCATTTCCTACTATATTGAAAGTTGGAGTGGGGGAGAGTATAATGGAGAAGGTTTGGAAAATGATGTACGGTCCGAAGGGGAGGTTCTATATGGATAAGAGAAAGGTGATACTTGACTGTGATACCGGTTCGGATGACGCGGTTGCGATCATGCTCGCGGTCCTGTCGGAGAAGATCGACCTGCTCGGCATCACGACCGTGGCGGGGAACAAGAAGCTTGAGTTTACGACATTTAATACACTCGCGGTGCTCGATGCCCTGAAGGACAAGACACCCGTGTACATGGGGTGCACCGAGCCCATAGCGGCGAGGCTCCTGCCCAACAGGCACGGAACCTACGACGGCATGACCGGTCTTTCTGCCGGTGTGACAAACAGCAAGGGCGAGCTGATCGTGTACCACACGGACAAGCTTCCGCTTCCCGATCCCACGAGCAAGCCGCAGGAAAAGAACGGCATCTTCTGGATGATAGAGACGCTCATGGCCTCGGACGGAGATATAACTCTCGTTCCGACGGGCCCTCTCACAAACATAGCAATAGCCATGAGGGTTGAGCCGAGGATATGTGAGAAGATCAAAGAGATAGTGTTCATGGGCGG
>JAGDDC010000156.1 GCA_017958245.1 Lachnospiraceae bacterium | reverse complement strand
GGCTCGTCGCATAAAAGGAGCTTCGGGTTCTTTGCGAGCGCCCTCGCGATGGCCACCCTCTGCTGCTCGCCGCCCGAGAGCTGCGCGGGAAAGTTGTCCATCCTCATCTCGAGGCCGACCTCCTTCATCACCTTTCTCGCATCCAGCGGATTGCTGCAGATCTGCGCCGCTATCTCGACGTTCTCCAGGGCCGTCAGGTTCTGTATCAGGTTGTAGAACTGGAAGACGAAGCCTATCTCGTCGCGCCTGTAGGCCGCAAGCTGCTTCGTTCCGAACTTTCCTATGTCGGTCCCTCCGACGATCACCTCGCCCGAGGTGCAGGTATCCATACCTCCGAGTATGTTCAGGACCGTAGTCTTTCCCGCGCCGCTGGGGCC
Organism: Lachnospiraceae bacterium; assembly: GCA_017958245.1. The sequence goes on along the minus strand of JAGDDC010000156.1, from coordinate 3,740 downwards.
CACGATGACCGCAAACTCACCCTCCTGTATGGAGAAGTTGATCCCGTCCGCCGCCCTGATCGCGACCTCACCCATGCGGTACTCCTTGACTACGTTCCTCAGTTCGATAAATGACATAGGCCTCTCCCCGGCAAAACCTCTTTGCCTTTAAAAAACGAGTAGGCAGGTCTGTCCGTACTCAGACAGTCAGACACTCTCCTACTCGCAAACCCTTCGGTATCTCAGCGATGTTCACCCATAAAGCATACGCCCAGCGCGCCCGGACCGGTGTGTGCGCCGATGCTCGGGCTTATCTGTTTCGTAATGATCGTAACGTCCGGAAGCTGCTCTCTGATGAGCTTCTCGACAAAGGCTGCGTCCTCAGCGCAGTCCCCGTGCATAACGCCTATGATCCTGTCCTTGCTCTTGAGAGACCCCATTCTCTCAAACATGTTGTCGACAATGGTTGAGAGAGACTTCTTGCGCCCTCTCGCCTTCTCGAGCGACACGAGCGATCCCTTCTCGTCAACGTAGAGTATAGGCTTCACGCCGACCAAGGTCCCAACGACTGCTGCCATGGCGGATATCCTGCCGCCCCTGTGAAGGTGCCCGAGGTCGTCGACCGTGAACTGGCAGCTGAAGTTCATGACGTGATCGGAGAGCCATGCTGCGGTCTCGTCTATAGTCATGCCCTGTTCTCTGAGCATCGCAGCCTTTATGACCATGAGTCCCTCTGCAAATGATACGTTCAGAGTGTCGAAGACTATGATCTTCGCCTCGGGATGCTCCTCGCAGATCTCCTGCCCGCCGATGGCCACGTTGCTGTAACCGCTGCTGAGCGCCGAGGAGAAGCTCACGTGGAGCACGTCCTTGCCCTCTTCGACCGCCTGCTTGAAGGTCTCACGGATGACCGCGGGGTTGCTCGCCATGGTGATGGGCATGGAACCCGCCCTCATCCTTGCGTAAAACTCCTCGTCCGACAGGAGGTTGTCCTCGCCGTAGGTCTTTCCGTCGATCTCGTAGTAATGTGATATGATCCTTATGTCGTATCTGTCCAGATACTCCTGAGGTATATCACAGTTTGAATCGGTTGTTATGATGTATTCTCTCATTTCACCCTCGATTTAGTTTTTCTTGCAAAAGTACCATTGGATTATTGTAAAGTATAACGATCAGTTTTGCAAGCTATTTAAACCCCGACGGCGTTTTATTTGTTCAAAGAGTCCGAGACAACGAACTCCTTCTTCCCGTCGAAGGCCTCTTTCATCCTGCGGTACAGGGCCTTGAAGTCCACAGGCTTCTGGAAGTTGGCGGTGAACCCGCCCTCCTTCGTGATCCTGCGGTCGTCCTTCTTGGTGCTGCCCGATATCGCAAAGATCGGTATGTCGCGGGCGTCGTCCTTGCCCGAGATCCTGATGCATCTCGTCGCCTCCGCGCCGTCGAGCACGGGAAGCTCTATATCCATGAGTATGACGTCGTAATATCCGACAGGCTTGCTCACAAAGTTGATGACAGCCTTTCTTCCGTCGTCTGCGAGCTCCACCTTGAGGCCGGTCATCTCGAGGATCTCGCTCATGATCTCGCAGTTTAAGAGGTTGTCCTCGACTATCAGGACTCTTCTGCCCGCGAAGTCGAACTCTTCCTCCTCCTCGGCAGCCTCTGTGACTTCCCCGGCGCTCTCCGCGCTCCCGGGCACCCACTCCGCCGCAGGTTTTGAGGGTTCTTCCTCGTGGGGCTCTTCGTTCCTCACTTCCCTGTCCTTTACGTCCCACTTCTCGTCATAGAGAGTCCCGATCTCTTCCTTCTCCTCGGGATCCTCCTTGTAGACGATACCGCTCTTGTCCTTCTCGAGTATCAGGTCGAGCTGTGTTGCCATGACCTTGGCAGCGCTCTCTATCTTCTCAAGCCTCTCGTAGGTCTTGGCGGGGTTGCGCACCGCCATCCTCGCGATCTCCGACATCCCTATGATGCCCTGGAGAGGACTGCGAAACTCCCTCGAGAGTTCAAAGAGGAGGTCGCCCCTCGCCTTGCTCACCTCGAGCGCCGACTTTAGCGAATCCTTGAGTTCCTGAGTGGCCTTGAGCTCCTCGTTGGTCTCTATGTCGACCCTCCTGAAGCAGGCGAAGCACACGAAGTCTTCCTTTCCCTGGTACTCGGGGATGATGTTCTTGACCTTCACCCACACATAGTTGTCGTAATCCGACTTGTACCTGAAGTTGAGCTTGCTGACGCGCTGGCCTTTCTCCCTTGCCTCGAGCATGGTCTTCTTGTCCATGAAGCTCTTGAACTTCTCGGCGTCGTCGGGATGGATCCTCTTCTTGATGAGCAGCATGAGGTCGAGGTCAACGAAGCCTTTGAGAGCGATCCTCTCGTCGGCCGTCACGAGGCTCACATAAGTGCCCTTCTCGTAATCGATCTCAAGTATCTCGTCATAATAATCCCGCCATATCTGCATGAGCTGTCTGGCACGGTATTCGTTAACTGTCTCCATAAGAATCCTTTCGTCCGGCTGCGCGGCAAATGACCCGCTCCCCCGCAGGCAGTCACGGTCATTTCGTGAGCATGAGCATGATCTCGTTGCTCCTCTCAACAAACTTTGTCATCTCTTCGGGAGCGAGAGGCTTGTGCGCGAGCATCGCAAGGTCGTAGAGCTGCCTGCAGATCAGTTCGCTTGTCTCGTCCTCCCCGTGTTCCAAAATATATTTTACCAGATTGTTGCCCACGTTTAAAGTGAGAGTCTCCTGCTCCGCGAAAAGATCGTCTCCGCCGCCCGGCATGTTCATGCTGTACATCTTCATCATGTCGGACATACGTCTGCTGTCCTCTGCGAGCGTTATGACTGAGGATATCTTCTCGTTCTTGAGCCTCTCGGCCTTCACCTCGAGTTTCTCCTTGCCGAGTACCTTCTTGAAGATTTCGGCGAGCTTCTCGGTGTCTTTCTTGAGCGACTCCTCGTCAGCCTCCTCCTTGAAGCTTCCGGTTATGTCGGCGTCGATCCTCTGGAAGCGGACCTCCTCGTTCTTTGACTCTATGAGCGAGATGAAGGGGTTGTCGATGTTGGTGTTCAAAACGACCGCGTCGATGCCCTCATCCCTGAACATGTTTATATACTGGCTCTGCTGCTTCTCGTCCGTCACGTAGTAGACGATCTCGGGATCCTTCTTCTTGTCCTTCCCGTCCTCAGCTGAGCCTTCGTTCTTCTCACCATTTGCGGAATCATCGGCCTCCTGCCCAGCCTTGGAGTCCCCGGTCTTTTCCTTGTCCTCAGGCTCCTCTTTGCCGTCCTTGCGGGCCTTTATGTACTCGTCAAGCGTCAGATACTTGCCGTCAAGGTTCTTGTAGATGAAAGCGTTCTTCATCTTGTCGTAGAACTTGTCGTCCTTGAGGCAGCCGAACTTTATGAAGGGAGCGATGTCGTCCCAGTATTTCTCGTAGTTCTCTCTCTCGACGTTGAACATGCCCGTCAGCTTGTCTGCGACCTTCTTGGTTATGTAGTCGGAGATCTTCTTTACGAAGCCGTCGTTCTGAAGAGCGCTCCTCGAGACGTTGAGCGGCAGGTCGGGGCAGTCGATGACGCCCTTTAAGAGCAGCAGGAACTCCGGTATGACTTCCTTTATGTTGTCCGCGATGAAGACCTGGTTGCTGTAGAGCTTGATCTTGCCCTCTATCGTCTCGTACTCTATGTTTACCATCGGGAAGTAGAGTATGCCCTTGAGGTTGAAGGGGTAGTCCATGTTCAGATGGATCCAGAAGAGGGGATC
>JAGDDC010000155.1 GCA_017958245.1 Lachnospiraceae bacterium | reverse complement strand
TCTGAAGCGCTTGTTTTGTCATGACTTCTTTCCTCCCTTTACCTTCTCGTGTGCCTTATCCCATGCCCTCATGCAGGAATAGCTGCAGAAATAAACAACCTTCTCTTTCTTCCCGTGCCATCCGCTGCGCTTATACGCCCAGGATGTGTTCTTGTATCCGAACTTCCCGCATTGAGCGCATTGAAAATTGTCTGTATAAACACAAGCGTGCATTCCTATGCTCCCCGTCTTTCTTATGTCGTCAACGATGCGGTCATCTACTGACCGACCTCCCGGGCTTTGTGTCCTTGTTCGCGATCGTTTCCATGAACTTCTTTGAGTAGCGCGAAGCCGTTGGCTGTGAGACTCCGACCTGCTTCGCGATCTCTGACGGCCCTTTGCCTGCGCTGGCGAGCTCCTCGATCTGTCTGATCGTCTTTTGGTCTATGGCCTTGCTGCCTTTTTTCTCGAGCTTTTCCGGGACGATGATCATGTCGGAGTCATCCTCTTCGAGAACTTCCTCGGGATCCGGTGTGAACGGTATGTCCACGAGTTCCTGCTCCTTCGGTGCCTCAGTGTGGAATCCCGCGTTGTCGAGCACCCTCAGGGACTGCTCTTCGAGGAACTCGAGCTCCGTGAGGATGTATGCCTTGATCTTCTCGATGCCCGCTCGTCGAAGATCTCTGCGAGCCTGAACACGTCCTTAAACTCGTCCGTGCCCTGGACGGGCAGCTCGAGCGAAAGCTCTGAGTCAATCCTCAGGAACTTCTTCTTCGCGCCTTCCACGTTCTCGACCATCCTCATCGCGTCGCTGATCGTGTCGATCATACTGTTTGCCTTTGCCAGCAGCTCATGGCGTCTCTCATCAATACTCATTCTGCTTTTTCCTCCTCAACCTCTGCGTTTTTGCGTTTCTCGTACATCTCAAACCATTTCTGCCCTGCTGCCAGCGCGCCTCCCCAGCTCTGATCGAGGATCCTCGCGTCCATTTCCTTCCGATCGGGGTCTGCGCGGTATTCCAGGATCTTGTCGTTGAAAATATCCAGGAAGATTTCCATCCTCGTTTGCGGGAGCTTCAATCCCTTTTCAAGCGCCCATGCCATCGCCGTCGATATGCACTGCAGCTCGGGCCTGATCTGCTCCCTCGCGAGATCCGTGAGCACACAAAGATCAACGACTGCGGGGAGCTTCATGCCCCCGGTGCGAGCCTTAATCTCTGCCTCCAGCGTCCTCAAGCCGTTCACCGGTCCTGATGCGTTCAGGATCGTGTATGCGTGCTGCAGTCCGTACAGATACGCATCCCTGTCCAGTCTTATTGCCATCATCTATTCCTCCTCTTTTTTTATCTCATTTCGTCATCGTCTTCCGCGTCGGGGTAGTCAAGGGAAAAGTCATGCAGGATCCCCATGATGATGATCCCGACCGCGATCCCTATCACTCCGCCAACTATAAATCCGGTCATGTCTTCCCCTCCCCGTTCATGATCTTCACGATGTGCTTGTATGCAGTATCGACCGCGCACTTTTTAATGATCGGTGTGGCAGGAGGATCCGCGAGTATTTCCTCTCATCCCTTGATCACATCCTCGATACGGACCAGCCTGTCGTCCTTTTTTGTTTCGGTTTCGTTCATTCCGTCCCTCCTTCGATTAGCTCAACATACTTTGCCAGCCTCGACGCCTGTATGGCCTTCCTCCTTGCTAAATATCTGTTCGATACTGTTCAAATGTTGAAACGGTCCAAAAAATATATCTGTTGTTTACCCAATTTGCCAAACGCCGCAAGCTGGATCTCCGAGATAAATGCTCCTTGTCATAGATCATCACAAAAGGCGTAAAACCGTTATCTCGTAACCAATAAATCCTTTCTAGATCTTCCGGTAAGACCTCTCGGCTGCGATCACCCGTCAGACAATAAACAGTAAGTTTCCGCTGGTCGATTGAAGATTTTGCCCTAAAAGTTTTGAATTTAGGTTGTATGATATCTTTATCCTCATATCTGTCCCAGGCGAAGTGAATATTATCTATCTTTATCTGCGCAAGCATTTCTGCTTTTTCTTCGGTCATAAGCCGAATATCAAGCCCCTGACTAAAATTTACTTTTGCCTTGCTGTCTATAAGTTGTTGCAAGAGATCCTTCCATTCTGCGCAAGCGAGCAGATTTGGATCTAAAAGTTCGATATGCTTCTGTCCTCTCCAAAACTCCGACAAATCAGCGACCTTGCGGCTGCATCTTCCTTCCTTGTCCTTGACTATGCAGAATGAGCATCCACGCGGACATCCTCTTGTGAGAAATCCAAATGCTCGGTCCTTTGTCTGTTCGGGATAAAGTGAATAATCAGGGTAAATGTGCTCAATTTCTTCAGGCAGGTCTTTGTCTTTTAATTTATCAAAGACCTCCTTCCCGTCCACTATGCTGATGCAATAACCGCTTCCGCCTTTTTCAATTTCATTAGCGTAAATTGGATATTGGTAGTCAGGAGTGAACGAGAAAACCTTACTCATGTATACTTTGTCGAACGGTTCTATCCATCCGTTCAATGGCTCATACCACTCGACCGAATCACCCTTGTTTTTGTGCCATGCGGATAGCTTCATTAATGGCAAATTCGGATAATTGTGACCGTCAACATCAATTAATCCGATTCTCATCTTTCCCTCATTTCGTTGCAAAATATTCTGTATCTACGTGATATTTCACCCGCCCGAGCTCCGGGTGCATACTCTGGAAGATGATCTCTTCGTCCATCGTCCCGCAGGTTGCGAGCTTCAGGGCCAGCGCCATCACTCTCCCGGAGACTTTGACTGTCGGGATGTGCCGGAGCGTCCAGTCCGCGTATTGCCCGCGCTGGTAGATCACTCCCTGCACCGTGTCGGGCCACTCGGGAGAGTTCCGTCTGTTTAGGATCACGGAGCCGGTAAGCATCAGACAGAGGTCGCTGTTGCATCCGTTCTCGAGTTCCATGACCTTCGC
>JAGDDC010000154.1 GCA_017958245.1 Lachnospiraceae bacterium | reverse complement strand
TGCGGGGCCGTGGTCGCGGCGCTGGTGTGCGACGTGCTCATGGAGCTGTGCACAAATGAGGAGAGGGACGCTGTCCTGGGAGACGCAAAGTCCGTTACACAGCGCTATCTGGTGAATCTTGCGATGGCTACCGTGTGCGATGTCTGCCCTCTGGTCGACGTGAACCGCATCATAGTGAAGCTGGGACTTAAGGCTGCGAAGGACACTGAAAACCTCGGGCTTCAGGCACTCATCAGGGAATGCGGGCTCGCGGGTTCGGAGATCACGACATATCATTTGGGATTTGTGCTGGGACCGTGCTTTAATGCGACCGGGAGGCTTGACGTGGCAGACAGGGCGTTCGAGTTGCTCGGCGCAAATGACGAGGATGAGGCAGCATCCCTTGCAAGGGCCTGCAAAGACCTCAACGAGGAGCGAAAGAGCATGACTGCCGTGTGGCTTGACAAGGCGGTGGAGATCTGTGAGAGAGACGGCCTTGCAAATGATCACGTTCTGGTGGTCTTCTTAGACGGCTGTCACGAGAGCCTTGCGGGCATCATAGCGGGAAGGCTCAGGGAGCGGTACTCCAGACCTTCGATCGTGCTGACGAGAGCCGACGACGGTGTGAAGGGTTCGGGGCGTTCGATCGAGGCCTACAATATGTTTGAGGAGATAAGCAAGGCTTCTTCTCTGCTGACTAAATTCGGTGGCCATCCGATGGCTGCGGGCCTCTCGCTTCCGGAGGAGAACATAGAGCCCTTCAGGAAGCTGCTGAACGAGGAGGAGAAGCTATCGGACGCGGATCTGACTGAGAAGCTCCTGATAGACGCCATCGTGCCTTTCGGACTCATGGACGAGAGGGTGATCGGGGAACTCTCGAGACTGGAGCCTTTTGGAACGGGCATGAGCAGGCCGGTCTTTGCGGAGAAGGATCTGAAGGTCTTAAAGATCGAGGAGATCGGAAGAGTGAAGAAGTTCCTCAAGTTCAGGCTCTTAAACGCGGGAAACCGGGTCATCGACGCGGTGTACTTCGGAGACAGCGCGGAGCTTCTGAGCAGGCTTGAGTCGCGCTTTGGATCGGAGAGTGTAAAGACGGCTTTCAGAGGGAAGGAAAGCGATGTCACGATGACGGTGGCGTACCAGCCTGAGATCAATGAATACCAAGGGATCAGGAGCATCCGGATGAAGATATCGGACGTGCTGTGAGATTGAGCCCTCAGGCATCGAAAACAGGGAAAACCCTGATTTCCGATGCCTGAGGGCTCATATTGACTTGTTTTAGTCAGGAAGTTTGACGATTCCGGGATTCCCCGGGTCACGGGTTATATATCCTGTTTCTGATATCCTGCATCCTCAGGTCGAGCTCGGCACTCATATCCGCGCATTCGATGAGTTCGGCACGGAGCCTTTCGGCATCGTCGCCCAGGTTGCTCTTTTTGTAGTGGAGCTTGTGTTCGAGGCTTGCCCAGAAATCCATGGCGATGGTGCGAAGCTGTACCTCGACCTTCACGGGCCGCTTCTCGTTCTCCAGGAAGATCGGCACTTCCACTATCAGATGGAGCGAGCGATATCCGCTCTCCTTGGGTTCTTTGATGTAATCCCTCCGCTCGATCAGGCGTATGTCGTCCTGCTTTAGCAGGCAGTCCGCCAGGAAATAGATGTCGTCGATAAAGGAGCACACGACCCTGACTCCCGCGATATCGTTGATGTCGCGCTGGATCGCCTCAAGGTTGAAGGCGGTCTTCTTGCGGCGGATCTTCTTCATGATGCTCTCGTAGGACTTCACCCTCGTCTTGATCGACTCGATCGGGTTGCGGTCGTACTGGAGCGAGAACTGCGAGTCAAGGACCCTGAACTTTGTCTCGATCTCCATGATCGCGCACTCGTAGTAGTTCATCATCGTGTCGAGCGGCAGCCTGTTGGCGTTCATGAAATCAAAGAAATCATCCGAGAGAAGATTCTCTCTTATAAACTGCTCTGAGATACCTTCAAAAAAGGAAGGCAGCTGCGGTAAATTCATATGACCTCCGTTCTTCGGCAGATCATGCGCTTACAGGGTCCGGCCCTCCTCCGATACCGCGAGCTTCTTGACCTGAGCCATGGCCTTTGACACGGCGGGGATCAGAAGCAGGATGATGGTTCCGGCTGCCTCCGCTCCGATGTAAGCTCCGTTGTAGCAGAACGAGTAAAGGGGAGCGGACATGTTCCAGTCTGCCGCGTTCGACGCGAAGAAGGCAAGTCCGGAAATAAAGGCGAACACAAATCTGCCGAGGACTCCCGTGATATATCCGAGCAGGAGCCCGTGTTTTTTGTTTGTAAAGATGCCCGAGAGCCCGAGAGCTCCGAAGGCGAAAATGTAATCAAAAAGTACCTGCGGAACACTGACGATCCAGGGATCGACAACGAGCTGAAGCAGTCCGTAGGCCACAGCCGTGAGGAGTCCGACCTTCAGTCCGTACCAGTACCCTATGAGTGTAACAAACAACATTGAAAAAAGTGTGACCGACCCGCCCATGGGCATATGGACCAGTTTGAGGAACTCGGATGTCACGAAAGCGAGCGCCAGAGCCACCGCGCAGAAGGCCAGTGTCTTCGTCTTGATCTTCACGCCCTTTCTTCCGGAGATCAGTACTGCGACCAGGATCAGAAGGATCAGGACAACGGCTATCATGGTGTAACCGAGTCCGGTCAGGTTGTAGTAGGTGCCCCAGTCGGGGTCATCCACCCTTGTGATAAAAGCATCGAGCATAAAAAAAACCTCCTTAAATTACGCGAGGAGGGTACCACAAATGATTCACTTGCTTTCCTTACGCCGGCATTACCCGGATCAAGTTAAAGGGACCGTGCAGCCTGTCCCAAAGGACAGGGCGAAAAATCCGCTCTTCTGCATCATCTCAGCTGTGGTGCGCCCCTAGCAAATATTTTACAAACGAATGATAACCTTATGAAACAAGCATGTCAAGGGTTATTGAAAAAAAGACGGATATGATATAAAATATAGGTTGCCTGTTTCGGGGACAGGCACGATCCGTTTAAATCTATAGATGCCCCGCGTGAAAGGAATCTTATGTATCAGTGTAAAGGATGCGGAGCGGATCTGAGATTCGATATCAAATCCGGCAATCTAAAGTGCGATCAGTGCGGCAGCGAATTCGATCCGTATCTTGCAAAACAGACAAATGAAGCATCGGAGTCGACAGACGAGTTCGACGCGACAGTT
>JAGDDC010000014.1 GCA_017958245.1 Lachnospiraceae bacterium | reverse complement strand
GGAAAGCACTGCGGGGACGGGAAGCGGAGTCCGATCGAGCGGGAAGAAGTTCTTTTTGTAGTTGTGGGTTCCTATCCCGCCTCTCAACGCATCGAGCACAGTAAACTTCCTGTAGGCACGGCTGAGCCTCATGCTAAAGAGCACCATGACACCCACGATACCCGCAAATGTTAGCACTGCAACAGGGATGTCTGCAGGCTGGTTCCACGAAAGGCCAAGCACTGCGCTCACGATGTTTCCAAAGCTCCCGAAGGCCAAGGCTCCCACGAGGACTCCCAAGGCAGCACCCCAAGCCGCAACCAGCGTGATCTGCACAGTGAGCGTGAGTCTGAGTTCTCTGACCGTATATCCGCTCGCTTCAAGTATCCCGGTGGCCTTCATGTTCCTTCGGATGAAATTCTTCATGCTGAAGGAGACGATCACCAGCGAGATCACCAGTATGATGACCGCAAAGACGATGACGAGCGCCATGACTATCTGCGGGAAGAACGCCGAACCGCCTCTCATGAAATCCCAGTTTGCGAGAAGATAATCGTTGTAGTTCTTTGTGGGATCCGCTTCGGAGTATACGGCGAGCGATTCCTTGTACCTTCCCGCTATATCTGCCTCAAGGTCTCCCGTATCATAGCCCTCTTCAAATGACTCTCTGTCAGCGATGCCCTTGTGGAACCAGCCCCTTTTTACCTTTTCGGGGTACTTGTCAGAAAACTCTTCCAAAGCCTCCCCTGTCATCTGCACCGAGTACGCGGTGATGTTCACCGTCGCGCAGAAGAAGGGATCCTCGATATAACCTGCCACTTTCATGTCGTAGACATCATCAAAGAATTTGAGCTGCATTACGTCGCCGACCTCAAACTTGGTCTTTAGATTGTAAGGCAGGAAGATATCATATTTTCCGTATGAGGCATCCGGCACTTTGATGTTCATGATCGTCTTTTTCGTGCCGATCTGCTCTGCATAAAACTCATAATCACTGAATTCTTCTTCGGAAGCTTTTCTGTAGTTTGTGGTGAATCTGAACGCGGGAGTCGCCTCGTAGGCCTGTATGTGACTGTCTCCCGTGATCGCTTTCCGGGCAGATTCCCTCTCGGCCTCCGTGTCAAAGCTGAAAAGTAGTATGTCGGCCCCGTTGATGGCCTCGTGCCTGTCATCGAGCACCTTCCCGAGTCCGATGAACGCCGATGCGCAGTCAAACATGAGGAGTGCCGTGATGAAGGTCATGATGAAGAAGGTGATCATGTCGCCCTTCTGCTTCTTTATGTTGTTTTTTGCGATCAAGAATAATCTGTACATAAGTCTTGTCCCTCCGGCGCAGATCCTTTCATGCCGCGCCATAAAAAGTCTACCACCCCTGCCCCTGCAGGAAGTCCTTTAGCATCCTGTGCCTCTCTATCGCCCTTTCGCGCGTGGGATTGGCCTCGTCCCTGTAGTCTCCCGCGTATTCACCGAGGTCACACTCGTCCGCGATCACACCGTCCGTGAGGTAGATGATCCTGTTCCCTCTCTCTGCCGCCTTGATCGTATGTGTGACCATCACTATGCTCTGCCCCTGCCTGTTCAGATCGGAGAGGATGTCAAGGACGTTGGTCGTGTTCTGCGAGTTCAAGGCACCTGTCGGCTCGTCCGCGAAAAGGATCTCGGGATCGTTGATCACGCCCCTGACAACCGCGACCCTCTGCTGCTGCCCGCCCGAGAGCTGAGTGGGAAACTTCCTGTAATCGTTCTCCGTGATCTCGACACGGCCGAGCAGCTCCTTTGCCTTTGCAGCAAGAGCCTTTCGGTCATTTGACTTCAAAAGCCCGCTTATCATCACGTTGTCGAGCGCGCTCATCGAATCATTCAAATGATTCTGCTGGAAAACGAAGCCCGCGTGATCGCGTCTGAAAAGTGCGAGCCGGTCATTTGAAAACTTTGAGATCTCTATGCCGGCCCCGCTTGCTCCTTCGTCTGACGAAGCTTTGCGTCCCATCTTCCTTCCTTTGTCGTCCACAAAGTAGGTGACGGTTCCGAGCGTCGGCCTGTCCATGCCCGAGAGCGCGTAGAGGAGC
>JAGDDC010000153.1 GCA_017958245.1 Lachnospiraceae bacterium | reverse complement strand
ATTGAGGATATCGCCAAGCGTCAGCCTGTGTATAAATATCTCTCGAAGAAGTTCGACGGTAACGAGGATTCCATCAGCTATTATGAGAGGGGCATTGAGCTCACTCTCTCACACGAACCGATCGATTACAAGGCTCTCTCCATCGCAAAGAGGGCGCTGATCGAGCTGTACATGACGATCGGTGAATACGATAAGTCCACAAGCCTCGCGGACGAGCTCTTAAAAAACATCTTTGACAAGAAGGAGCGCGCATCCCTGCTCTGCTCTCTTGCGCTCGGATACTTCCGCCAGGACAAGGAGAAAGCAAGCGAGGATACCTTGAGGAAGGCTCTCGCGGAGCTTGGAAAGAAGTTCCCTCAAAACCTCAAGGTCACCAAATTGAAGACTGTCTCGCTCGAGCTTCGTTACCGCGCTTTTATAGAGAAGTTCCACCCCATCACGGAGTATGAAGCTCTGACAGAGGGGATCTCCGACGAAGTGAAGCTCTTCAGCAGACTCTATTCACTGCTCGCCTCGAACTTCAAATATGAGAACACGGTCAGGTTCAACTATACTGTTGTCTTCTATCTGCACTATGCGATAAAGAACTTTGGAAGGTCGAACGAGCTCGCGGGCGCATTTTCAAAGTACGCGAACTACCTGATGAGGACGGGAAGCTTCACCCGGAGCGAGGAATACCTGCGCACCGCCATAAGCCTCAACAAGGAGTTCGGAGACACGACGAGCGAGGGCGACAACTACAGGCTGCTCGGACAGAACTGCTTCCTCAAGGGCGAGATCAAGAGCTCGATCAAATTCTATGACGAGGCGATAGCAGCCTACGAGAAGACGGGTGACGTCTGGGAGACCAACTCCGTCATCAAGGAGAAGGCCCGCTCGAAGTACTACCTCGGCGAGTACAAGGAGTGCATCGAACTTGCAAAGCAGGTGCTCTCTGCCGCAAAGAGCATGAACAACCAGTTCATCGTGAGCGATATGATGCTGCTCCTCTTCTGCTGCTACGTAGAGACCGGCGACACCGAGAAGTCCGAGGAATACTATCAGCTTTGCACCGATCAGGCGAAGGAATCGGAATCGAATTACATAAAGTGCCTCTACAGGAGCATCATGGGACGCTATCTGTGCAAGAACGGCGAGTACGCCAAGGCTGACGCTCTCTTTACCGAAGGCATAAAGCTCTACGAGGAGAACTACCTTCCCTCAGACGCTCTTGGCATCATCTACAGTCTCGCTGCTCTTGCGAAGTTTTCTGAGTTCAAGGAGAAGCGCGGCGGACTGTCCAAGCAGGAGATGCAAAACAGGCTCAATCCGATACTCAAGCTCGCCAGGAAGGGCCAGCGCGAGTGTTCAAAATGGGTCAACCAGAAGGTCACCTCCGAGGGCATCCTCGGCATTATCCTCATAGACGGCGGTCAGCCCAAGCTCGGCTATCGCGTCATGAGATCTGCGATCGAGCACTCGAACAAGAGCGAGATGCGTTTTACGCACGCGAAGGTTCATTTTGACTTCACAAAGTATCTCCTCGACGATCACCTCTTCGACGAGGGCAGATACCACCTCTTTGAGGCCTACATGACTTTCCAGTCGATCGGCGCGTCCGATTACGTGAAGCATTGTGAGGCCATCATAAAAGAGAGGTTCAAGGACGACCTGGGCGACAACGTTCTCCTTGCGACTATCTCAGCAAGACAGAACAGGCTCAACATAGACCGAAAGATCAACACCCTGCTGCGTCTTGGCGAGCGCCTTTCCTCCACCCTGGAGGTTGAGGAACTGCAGAACAAGATCCTTCAGGATGCGGTCGAGCTCGTAGGCGCGGAGCGAGGCATACTCTTCCTCTACCCCGAGTCTGGCGAGAAGAAGCTCTATGTTGCTTCGATCTACAACCTGGGTTCGCTTGATATCAACACCTACGACTGGATGCTCGACGATGTCGTCGCAAATGGACAGACCATAGTCATCAACGACCTCCAGTCAGAAGAATACAGGAAGCACTACGGAGTCATGGCCCGCTACGGCATCAAGTCAGTCATGGCCATGCCGATGTTCGTGAGGGGCAAGCTCTTCGGTATCATTTATCTCGACAGCCGCTTAACACGAGGCATCTTCAACGAGGACTACATGGAGACTCTCGGTTTCATCGCAAACCAGGGCGGTGCGCCGATCGAGAATGCGAGACTTTACCACAGGGCTATCACGGACGGTCTCACGGAGGTTTACGGTCGTTCTTATCTCGACAACTTCCTGATAGACAAGCTCTCCGGAGGCGGAGCTTCTCCCAAGCTCTCCGCCCTCATGATAGACATCGACTTCTTCAAGAAGTGCAACGATACCTACGGGCATCCTTTCGGAGACAAGGTCTTGAGGAACGTCTCCGCCACCTTGAAGCGCATCACGGACACGTCCGGGATCGTCTGCAGGTACGGCGGCGAGGAGTTTGTAGTAGTCTTGAATACCAACGACCAATCTGCTGTCCTTGAGAAGGCAGAGAGGATCAGGTCGACTATAGAGAGCTCCTCCACCGATTACAACGACGCCCTTGAGGTGAAGCCTGTCAGCGTCACGGTCAGCATAGGTGCCGCGATCTGGACGGACGACATGGAGCGTGTCGAGCTCATAGAGCACGCAGACAAGGCGCTCTACTACGCAAAGGAGCACGGCAGGAACAAAGTCAAGCTCTATGACAAGGAATTGGGTTAACAAAAACAAAGCCGTCGCGGCAAGTGCCGCGGCGGCTTTAAGTTTACTTGAATCTTATTCGTAGGTTTTTATAGCGTTTCCGCCTATGTCAAGGAGTACGGCCTTCTCATCCTCAAGATGGAACATGGCGAGACGGAGTCCTGTCTTTTCGTTGTAGATGTCCTTTAAAAAGGGACTGCTCTCGATCGCCATGGCGGTATACTTCGGGTCTGTCTCAAACACGGCCTTTCCCGTGTATCGAAGCCAGTTTCCGTTTGAACATGCTACGATCTCAACCTTCGGGTTTGCCTGCATCTGGCGGTACACGTTCTTGTGGTCGCCTACGGCGAACATCATCCTGCCGTCAAAGATATAACGGGCTCCGAGCGGCCTGTTCTTCGGCTGGTCGCCGTCCACGGTCGCAAGGTAGAAGACACCTGCCTCACCGAGGAATGCGTCGATCTCTTTCAAACTCTGCTCTTTCATGTCCTGATCCTCCTTTTTGTTTGTCGTTTTACCCGTTTCTCTGAAGCTTAAGGCTCGCTTTTAAAGCCCCTCTTCTCCATGATGGGAAGATACCTGTAATAGTCGTTGAGCAATATGCTCTTTGAGACATCAAACTTGTTCCTCACGATCTTCGTGACCGCGTCGATATAACCCTCAGGCAGCTCCACATCCTTGAGCATCGTGACCTCTCCGGTCTTTGAGTTGTATTTGCAGAAATCCGTTATAAAGCTCTGGTTCGAGAAAATGACCAGCGCAGGCGAATCCGAGAGTATATCCCTGCCCATGAGAAGCCTTGAATCATAGTCGATCCCGAGGAGGTTGAGGAGCGTGGGAAGCATATCGAGGCTCGATGCGTATTTGTCGATCACGATAGGCTCCTCGATCGACTCAGACCACAGAACGAAGTTGTTCCTGTAGAGTTCGAAGTTCGTCTCCACCTCGTAGCCCGCTCTCTCGTTTATCTGTTCATTTGTAAGGCCGTAAGGATAGTGGTCTGCGCCAAAAGCTATGACCGTCTTGTCGGCGATGCCCGCCTTCTCAAGCTGGTCGATCAGGTACTCCAAAGCCCTGTCGAGCTCGATGTTGCAGGATATATAGGCCTTCACGGCATCCGAATAAGGAAGGTCCTTCACGAGCTCCTTGTTCTTTGCGGACATCATGTTGCCCGAGAAGTTGTACTCGAGGTGACCGCTCACGGTCATATAGTAGACGTTGAAATGCTCCTCGTTTATGTAGTCGGGGATCGAGTTCTGCATCATCTCGAGATCGGACTCGGGCCACTGGTCTGTGATCTGAAGCCCGGCCTTCTTGGCCTTGAACTCATATCCCATGTTCGGGTGCGTCTCGTTCCTGCCGTAGTAGGTCGCGGTGTGCGCATGATAAGCGTGAGAGCTGTACCCCATCGGGTTCATCAGGTTTCCGAGGCAGAACGCGAGATCGTTGTGCTTGGAACGCTTGAAGCTGTTGGTGCTGTATGGTATCAGGCTTGTACACTCGACATACTCGCCGTCACTCGTACTCGTGT
>JAGDDC010000152.1 GCA_017958245.1 Lachnospiraceae bacterium | reverse complement strand
GAAGACATCCACCCCATAAAAAGCCTTCACCGGGCTTCTTGCCATGCGCTCCGTCATCATGGTCCCGACTCCGCAGAAGGGGTCGAGTGCCACGCATCCGGGTTTCAGGAAGTCTCCCGCAAGCGCAACGGTGAGCGCCGCATTGTACGGTTTGATCGAGGCAGCGACCGTCTCCCTGCGGTAGGAAAACCGCGCATCGCGCAGAGTCCCGAACCCGAGCAGGACGCTAAAACCTCCTGCCGTCCTCTCTATGAGCCTTATCTCGACCTCGTAATCGTCCTGGTCGTTCACGAGTGCGAACCCTGTCGCCTCTTCTATCGCCGCGCAGAATCTCTTCTGGAACTTCCCGCGGTCGCTGTTCTCAGAACTCTTGAGTGTCAGTCTGAAACGGTAAGGCGCTCCGCCCTCGTGACGGCTGTCTATATACGGGAGCAAACCCGCTTCCACCAGGCTCTTCCCGGCCTCTTCAGGGTCAGAACCCACCGTCTTTGCCCCGTTCATCAAAAAGAAGCACGTCTCATAGAGCCTGCAGGACAGGACTTCTCTGATCCTGTCGGTCTTTGCCATGACTCCTGCGGTGAACTCCTTTGTGGGGATGCCTTTCAGCGCATTTTCGGTGACGTCCTTAAAGTTTCTGTTGGTCAGGAGCGCCAGCTCGCTCATCCGGTCAAACCCCGTGAAAACATGGGTCTTTTTGCCTTTCCCGAGCATAGCCACGAGCAACTCTCTCTCTTTTAGCAAATGCTTTCTGTTGTCGTCCGTGAGCTCAGTCTTCTCAAGCTTTTTTAAAACATCCTCCAGCCCTTCGTCCACACTCTTGTGGTCCATGCCTGCTATCGCCTTGAGGATGGCGCCCCGCACGTAGAGTGTCTCCTCCCGCTCATAAGCTTTGTAGAGCGCAAGGAGCGTTTCCTCGTCATGCACCGTCGCGAGAAGCCCGGGCACGTTCTTTTTTACGGATGCGTCTCCGTCCTCCAGCACTTCGAGCAGTTCGCTCTCGTGGCTGCGGATCATTTGCGAAAAAGAGGCCATGGCCTCCTCTCCGTCCTCCTGTGCCTTCTTTTGAAGGGCCTTCAACTGTGAAAGCTTCGATCTGACCGACTCTTTGTCGGACACGCTCTCAAACCACCTGTCTTCAGACATCAGTCTTCTTCCCCGTTCCTTATGCTTATGCCCGAAGCCTTGGCGTCATAGGCCACGTAGAGGACCTTGTCCTTGCTCTCGTCGTCCGTATGGTCCGTTCTGTCCGAGACCGATCCGGATTTGCACATGCCGTCGGCCACAACCTTGACGTCCTTCGGAACCTTTATGTCTACGCCGCACATCAGCACATTGAGCGAAATAAACGACTCTTTTTCAAACTTCGCGCCCATCAGATCTATCGAACAGCCGCTCATGATGCCCTTGAAGGTCACACCCTTGAAGGTTTCTCCGTCAACGACTATCTTCTTGCCGTTCATAAAGCTGAAATGCTGTCCGATCTCGGAGCCTTCGTTCTTTTCATCCTTCTTCTTGTAGATGTAGCGCGCGATCATGCATCCCGCCGCTATCGCGGCCCAGATCGCGAAGATCACTCCGATCACTTTCCATATACAGCTTTTCTTTCGAACGTTTTGCTCTTCCATGTCAAATCCCCGCCGCAGGCTGAGCATATCGGTGAAGCGCCTGCATCACCACCGATGAAGCCAAAAGGCTTCGCTTACAACTTGGTTTCTCCGTAAGATTATATCAAATCTGCCTGCGATTTGCACTACTTTTTGCCCGCCTTCAAAAAGAACTTTACAAAATGAAAACAACGAAGAATTGCTCTGAAAAGATAATGCAAGAAGCGGTACCTTTCGGTACCGCTTCTTGCAGAAAAAAGGAAAGCAAACATTCATTTAAGTGGGGGGACACCCACTTAAAGGTATTGGTCGATAACAATCGGAGGGAATCTCTCTTCCGCTCCTCACAACTCAAGTATATGACAATCG
>JAGDDC010000151.1 GCA_017958245.1 Lachnospiraceae bacterium | reverse complement strand
TTTTATGTCTCCTCCGAACACGGCGCTTCCCGCAACGAGCACATTTGCTCCGGCATCCAGGATGCTCTTTGCGTTTTGAAGGTTAACTCCGCCGTCAACCTCAACGCTTATGTCCTTTCCGGCACTTTTTAGCATCTCATTCAGCCTCTCGAGCTTCTTTATGGTACCCTCTATGAACTTCTGTCCGCCGAAGCCCGGGTTTACCGACATGATGAGTATCAGGTCGACCTTGTCAAGTATATAGTTGAGTGCCGAAAGGTCGGTGTCGGGGTTCAGGGCGATGCCCGCCTTCATACCGAGACTCCTGATCTTTGTGAGCGTCCTGTCGAGATGCCTTCCGGCCTCTGCGTGTATCGTCAGGATGTCCGCACCGGCCTCCTTGAAATCTTCTATGTATCTCGCGGGATCCTCGATCATGAGATGAACATCGAAGACTATGTCCGTGACCTTTCTGATCGACTTTATGACAGGCATCCCAAATGATATGCTCGGAACAAAGATCCCGTCCATAACGTCTACGTGGAGCCAGTCCGCACCCGCATCCACGGCAGTCTTTATATCGCGCTCAAGGTTTGCGAAATCCGCCGACAGCATCGATGGTGAAAGTCTGTTCATCTTAGAACCTCCTTTTGTCCTTTAGCTCGTCATAAAGATACACATAGTTGTCGTACCTGCTCCTGCTTATGGCGCCTTCTTCGACCGCCTGCTTTACCCTGCAGCCCGGTTCCTTCAGGTGAAGACATCCTGCGAACCTGCACTCGTCCTCGTACTCTTCAAACTCAGGATAGTAGTCTTTGAGGTGACCTGCCTCTATATCCGGCACATACAGCGAGCTGAAGCCCGGTGTGTCGACAAGGAAGGTGTCACGGCAGACCATCATGAGCTCAGAGTGTCTCGTGGTGTGCTTCCCGCGCTTAAGCTTCCTGCTTAAGTCTCCCGTCTCCATCGCTGCATCGGGGTTTACGGTGTTCATGATGGAAGACTTTCCGACTCCGGAAGGCCCCGCAAGCACCGTAGTCCTGCCCTTGAGCTCATCCATGATCGCCTCTATCCCCTCCGAGAAGAGGGCGCTTGAGAAGAT
Source organism: Lachnospiraceae bacterium (assembly GCA_017958245.1). Next base: position 2,701 of record JAGDDC010000151.1, on the reverse strand, counting down.
CACGCGGTTTCCGCTTTTCTCATATATCCTGTAGAGACTGTCGAGATCGCTCTTTGTCACCTTGTCCTTCTTGTTGAAGACTATGACGGTCTCGACATCCTGCAGCCTCATCATCAGCAGGAACCTGTCGAGAAGGTTTAAGTTGGGCTTCGGCTCGGAAGCCGCAAAGATGATCATCGCCTGGTCCACGTTCGCGACCTCCGGTCTGATCAGGGCGTTGCGCCTTTTCAAAACCTTTGTGATGTTCGCGAGCTTTTCTTCCCCGGAGAGTATCTCTATCTCCACGTTGTCCCCGACAAGCGGCTTTACGGACTCGTTCCTGAAGACTCCTCTCGCTTTGCACTCATATGTAAAAAGATCATCCGCGGTCACGTAGTAGAAACCGCCCACTCCCCTTATAATCTTTCCTTTCATCAAACCTCTCAAGCTTAGAAGGCTGCGCCTTTATTTGGAATGAGGCTATCTGCAACCGCAAACAGCCTCAATATGATCTTATGTTCTTTTTGCCTTACGGCTCTGCGCCGGGCTCCGTTGTGGGCTCGGGCTCTGCCGTGGGTTCCGGTTCAGCCGTCGGCTCGGGTTCTGCCGTAGGCTCGGGAGGTGTGGTCGGCTCGGGCGTAGGCTCCTCAGTAGGTTCTGCCGTAGGCTCAACATAGCTTCCCATGCTCACCGTGTAATCAACCACGGTTCCCTCGGGCATCAGTGTGCCGCCGCTGATCGTCTGTCCGCAGACAACGCCTTCCTTGTAATCGTCTGAGTAGACATAGGTCGCGGTTCCGGGTACGAAGCCTGCCTCTGTGAGGGCCTTCTTCGCAGCCTTCTCCTTCTGGCCTATGATGCTCGGAACTTCCTTGTCCTTGATCTCCTTGCCTTCGCTCACGTAGATCGTGATCGTGCCGCCCTTCTCAGCCATCGCGCCGCCCATAGGCACGGTCTTTATGACCTTTCCGGCCTCAACGAAGTCGTCGAAAGCCTTCTCCGTGACAACTGTGAATTCCTGCTTGGTAAGTATCTTCACGGCCTCGTCGGAGGACTTGTTCGTGACATCCTCAACAACAACCGTTTCCTTGCCGTAACTGTATACGAGCACCACCTTGTCGTTCGCAGCGAGCAGCGTTCCGACCGCGGGCTCCTGTCTGATGACCTGTCCGGACTCGTAGCTCTCGGAAAACTCACCCTGTGAGTAATCGATGACGAACTCCGTAGACAGAGCATAGAGATCCGCCACAGCCTTGTCAAGCGACTTTCCGACAACCTCGGGCATCGGATAGATCTTGGGCATATCCGCCTCAGGTGTGGGAGTCAGATCCCCGGCACCGGGCGTGATCGTCGTGGGAGCGCCCGAAGGACTTATCTCCTCACTGATTGAAGGTGTGGGATCCTCACCCTCTCCCTCGGGAGCATCTCCGCCAAAGAGTCCGAAGAATCTTCCGAGTACATAGAGTATGGTAACCATGAGCGCGATCGCAGCGACAACGCTCAAGATCGTGATGACCTTCTCAAGCCTTGAGTCGACCTTGTCGAGTTCCTCGGTCTCCTCCTTGAGGATCTTCCTCGCCTTGGCCTTCTCCTGTCTCGTGACTGCCGGAGGCTGCTCCTGGTAAGCTTCGCCGCCGGAGACCTTCGCAGCGCTCTTTATCTGCGACATCTCATCCTGAGTGATCTCTCTTGTGGGTGAGTCCGAAACAGCGCCTGCGGTGGGTATGTTCACATAGTCACCGTCAGGGTTGATCATGGACTTCTTCAGATCCTTTATGAGCTCGGATGCAGACTGATATCTTCGCTCCGGCTTCTTCTGCATACATTTCTGTACGATCTTGTCTACACTTGTAGGAACATCCGGATTGAGGACCTGAACGGGAGTAGCCTCGCTCTGTATGTGGAGCAGGGCAACCGACACCGAGTTGTCCCCCGCGAAAGGAACCTGTCCGCACAGCATCTCATAGAGAGTCACGCCGAGCGAGTAGATATCGCTTCGCTCATCGCTGTATCCGCCTCTCGCCTGCTCGGGAGAGAGATAGTGCACTGAACCTATCGCGTTCTGTGACACGGTGTTCGAAGTAGCCGCCTTCGCGATACCGAAATCAGCGACCTTTACCTTGCCGTCCCTCGAAATGATAATGTTCTGGGGCTTTATGTCCCTGTGGACGATATGATTGTCGTGAGCGGCCTCCATACCTTGAGCGATCTGGATAGCGATGCCTACCGCTTCCCTGATCTCAAGGCGTCCCTTCCTCTCGATGAAGCGCTTCAGGGTGATGCCCTCTACGAGCTCCATAACGATGTAGTAAAGTCCCTCGTCCTCGCCTACGTCATAGACGCTCACAATGTTCGGATGAGAAAGGCCCGCTACGGACTGTGCCTCTCCCCTGAATTTGCTCACGAAATTCTTGTCCGAGGAAAACTCAGGCTTGAGAACCTTGATCGCGACATAGCGGTTCAAGCGGTGGCATTTGGCCTTGTAGACATCGGCCATACCGCCGGATCCGACTTTATCTATAATCTCATATCTGTCGCTTATAAACATACCCGGTGTAATCATAACAAATCTCCTAAACCTCTATCAGTATCACTGATATATTGTCCTTTCCGCCGTTTTCGTTGGCTCTGTCTATCAGAGTGTCGCAGATCTTCTCCACATCTTTTCTCCCTGCGCTTATGATCGACTCGAGCTCTTCATCCCCAACCATGTTTGAGAGTC
>JAGDDC010000150.1 GCA_017958245.1 Lachnospiraceae bacterium | reverse complement strand
GACTACGCCGAGAAGGGCGAGCTCGGACTCTACCCCTCTTTCAACGAAGCCTGCCAGGCGATCACCTACTACCGCTACAAGGAGCCGGAGATCAGCGAGAACACCATGAAGCTGCTCGAGGCAGCCCACAAGCTTGCGGAGGACGCGATCAAGGCTTCACCGGGCGATGAGGTCGGGATCTTAAGCTATGTCAACGAGCAGATATGCAGGATGACAAAGTATTCGGATCCTATACCCTCAGGACTTGGTGTGCCTCAAAGAGATGCGACGGGAGTTTTCTTCTACGGCGATGCGGTGTGCGCAGGCTATGCGGCCGCTTTTAAGCTTGTCTTAAACATCCTCGGGATAGAAAATCGCACCTTAAACAACGACGAGAAGCCCGACGACAGGGACGCTCACATATGGAACTACGTCAAGGTAGACGGCAGGTGGTATCATATCGACGCGACCTGGAACGACAATTCCTCAGACAACGCAGAGCGCTTCCATGACTACTTTATGCTGACCGACGAAGAACTCGAAAGAATGGACGACAGCACCGCCCACAGATGGAAGTAGGGCGCGCCTGTTAAGAACTTAAAAACCGGATCACTGCGATGTGATCCGGTTGCTTTTTAATTAAAGTCTTGCGTATATCCAGTTGAGTCTTCGTATCTTCTTTTCGAGGGCCTTCGTGAAATCGTTCTTCTTCATGCGCCATTTCCAGTTGTCCCCGAGGGTCGAAGGGGTGTTGGTCCTGCCCTCGCTCCCGAGTCCGAGGAAATCCTGCATGGGGATGACTGCGAGCCTTGCGACGCTCGAGAAAGCCATCCTGATCAGATCCCAGTTAACCTCGCCGGTGAAGCCGCCTCCCATGTATTCCATGGCAAATGCCTTGTCTGCCCTTGAGAGCTCCTTAAACCACCCTTTTGAAGTGTCGTTGTCGTGAGTTCCCGTGTATACCACGCAGTTCTCGTTGTAGTTGTGGGGCAGATAGTTGCTCGGCTCGCGCGAGTCGAAGGCAAACTGGAGGACCTTCATGGAAGGGTAGCCCGTGTCTCTCACAAGGTTCTTCACGCTGTCTGTCAGGAAGCCCAGGTCCTCTGCTATGATGCTTACGTCGCCGAGGCGCCATTTGACGGTGTTGAAGAGGTCGATGCCAGGGCCCTTGCACCAATGGCCGTTCTCAGCTGTGGGATCGCCGTAAGGGATCGAGTAGTACTCATCAAATCCTCTGAAATGATCCACTCTCACGACGTCATAGATCGTGCAGCAGTGCGCGATGCGCTTCACCCACCAGTCAAAGCCGGTGTTCCTGTGATAATCCCAGTTGTAGAGCGGGTTGCCCCAGAGCTGGCCTGTCGCCGAGAAGGCGTCGGGCGGGCAGCCTGCGACCGCCGTCGGGTTGTGGGCCTCGTCGAGCTGGAAGAGCTCGGGGTTCGCCCAGGTGTCGGCGCTGTCGAAAGCTACATATATCGGTATGTCGCCGATGATCTTCACGCCGTTGTCGTTGGCGTACAGCTTGAGCGCGTCCCACTGCTTGTAGAACTCAAACTGAAGGAACTTGTAGAAGTCGACGTCGTTTCCGAGACGCTCGCCGTAACTTCTGAGCGCAGGTTCCTCGCGGCGCTTGATGTCGTCGGGCCACTCCGAGAAGCTCTTGCCTCCCAGGCTGTCCTTGATCGACATGAACATGGCGTAATTCTCAAGCCAGGCGGACATGTTCGAACAGAAGGTTTTGTAGCGCTCGGTCTCCATGTGTCCGCTCCTTGAGAAAGCGAGACGCAGGAGCTTGAACCTCGTCCTGAAGATCTTCTCGTAGTCGACGTAGCTGTCGTTGCCGCCGTAGTCCACGACGTTGCATTCTTTCTTTGTGAGCAGGCCTTCGTCGATGAGCTGCTCAAGATCGATGTAGTAAGGGTTCCCCGCAAATGTGGAGAAAGACTGATAAGGTGAATCGCCGTAGCCTGTCGGGCCGAGCGGCAGGATCTGCCAGTAGCTGATGCCGGCTTCCTGCAGATGATCCACAAATCTAAACGCTTCCTTCGAGAAGCCGCCGATCCCATAGGCTGAGGGAATGGCGGATATCGGGAGGAGTACTCCGCTTTTTCTCATGATCTTTCCTTTCTGTCCCGGATGAGCATTCCGTGACCATAAGATAGATGCCTGTCGTGATGTAAACGTTTACATCATTGTAACACTAATCATTTGCGGATGCAAGTTTCTCTTTTTGGGGCGTCTAAAAATTTTTTTAGAATCGCTCAAAATTTTTTGAAAAATTGCTTGCTTTTATCCATAATTATGGTATCATAAAATCAGCAGTAAATGGGATGTATCCGCGCATAGGATACCCTGAGGAAACACAAGACCGGTATAAGGATCGGAGGTTAAGTTTGAAGGTGAGTCTTTCAAACTTCATCGGTGCCGCGGCAGGCACGACACCGATGGGCACCATGCCTGCGGCAAAGTCCAAAGTAT
>JAGDDC010000149.1 GCA_017958245.1 Lachnospiraceae bacterium | reverse complement strand
TATTCTTTCCTGCATATATGGCGCCTTCCCTCTCTTTATGCGACCTGAACGGTCATTCAATCATAGCACAAGAGATAGAATAAGTCAATCAAAGTATAGGTCTAAAGCCTCAACTAAATGCTTGTTTTTTAGGGCCTTTTCGGGTATAATCATTTGCGTAACCCGATCACATTTTTTTTGGGAGGTATGTAATGAACGCTTATATTGACAGAGTGATTGAAGAAGTCAAGAAAAAGAACGCATCAGAGCCTGAATTCATCCAGACGGTCGAAGAGGTTCTGCATTCGCTCGAACCCGCTATCGAGAAGCATCCCGAGTTTGAACAGAACAAGCTTCTCGAGAGACTCGTTGAACCTGAGAGGATCATCATTTTCAGAGTCGTATGGACTGACGATCAGGGCAAGCCTCAGGTAAACCGCGGTTACCGCGTACAGTTTAACAGTGCAATCGGACCGTATAAGGGAGGTTTGAGATTCCAGCCTTCGGTTTATATCGGCACCATGAAGTTCCTCGCTTTTGAGCAGACTTTCAAGAACAGTCTCACAAGCCTTCCCATGGGCGGCGGCAAGGGCGGTTCGGACTTTGACCCTCAGGGCAAGTCGGACGCAGAGATCATGAGATTCTGCCAGGCATTCATGACAGAGCTCTACAGACATATCGGTCCCGACGTTGACGTTCCCGCAGGTGATATGGGTGTCGGCGGGAGAGAGATCGGTTTCCTCTTCGGACAGTACAAGAGGATCAAGAACGCATACGAGAACGGAGTTCTCACAGGCAAGGGCCTTTCCTACGGCGGCAGCCTCATCCGTCCCGAGGCGACCGGTTACGGCGCAACCTACTTCTGGAACGAAGTCATGACACACGAGGGCAAGACCATCAAGGGTCAGACCTTCGCACTCTCGGGATTCGGCAACGTAGCATGGGGCGCAGCAAAGAAGATCACCGAGCTCGGCGGCAAGGTAGTATGTATCTCCGGACCCGACGGATATGTTGAGCTTCCCGACGGCATGAACGACGAGAAGATCGATTACATGCTCGAGATGAGAGCTTCCAACCGCAACAGAGTACAGGATATGGCTGACAAGTTCTCCGATGTCAAGTTCGTAGCGGGCAAGAAGCCTTGGGGCAACGTAAAGGCAGACGTTTACATGCCTTGCGCACTCCAGAACGAGATCCGCATAGAGGACGCAAAGGCTATGGTTGACCTCGGCGTTAAGTATCTCAACGAGGTTTCGAACATGCCTACTACCAACGAAGCTCTCGCTTATCTCCAGGAGCACGGAGTTCTCGTAGCTCCTTCGAAGGCTGTAAACGCCGGCGGCGTTGCGACATCGGGCCTTGAGATGAGCCAGAACAGTGAGAGACTCAGCTGGACAGCTGAAGAGGTTGACAAGAACCTCAAGAACATCATGAAGAACATTCACGCTCAGATCGTTGAGGCTACAGAGGAGTACGGTATCGGCTACAACCTCGTGGCAGGTGCGAACCTCGCAGGTTTCCGCAAGGTTGCTGACGCTATGATGGCTCAGGGCTGGGTATGACAGTCAGGTCTATATAAGCATTTCAAGGGTTGCCGCACAAGCGGCAGCCCTTTTTTTGCAAATGCGGTGAAGATAGTTTAAAATGTCTTTGAAGACTTTGAAGTCATATCGGATGGAGTATGTGATGAGAATACTTGTGGTTGAGGATGAGAAGAGGCTCAACAGGATCATTTGCGAAGAACTCGCTGACGAGGGGATCAGCACGGATTCCTGCTTCGACGGGGAGGCGGCGCTCGAGTACGCTGCCCTTGCCGAGTACGACGTGATCGTGCTCGACATCATGATGCCGAAGCTGGACGGCTTTCAGGTGCTTGGGATATTAAGAGAACGGGGGATCAAGACACCCGTCCTGTTCCTCACGGCGAGGGACGGCGTGGACGACAAGGTCAGGGGGCTTGAGAGCGGGGCGGATTATTATCTCACGAAGCCCTTTTCATTTGAAGAGCTCATGGCCGTCATACACGTCATGACGAGGAAGACGGCGGGAAACACTACAAGCGTCTACAAGGTCGCGGATCTCGAGCTCGACGAGGGCGCACACACCGTATTTCGCGGCGGTGAGGAGATCAGGCTGTCTGCGAAGGAGTTCTCGCTCCTCGAGTACATGATGCGCAACAAGGGCGTCGTGCTCACGAGGGAAATGATCGAGAACAACCTGTGGAACTTTGATTATGAGGGCGGAACAAACGTCGTTGACGTGTACATAGGGTATCTGAGGAAGAAGCTCGACAAGGACAGGGAAAAGAAGCTGATCCACACGGTCTGGGGGACCGGGTGGGTGCTGAAAGAGTGAGAAGCTTTAAATCTGGCCTGCAGAGTATAGAAAAAAGGAGCGGAAACAGACATGTCGATCAAGCTACGTATCTTGTTTTGGATGATGGGGGCGATGCTGCTGCTTGCAGCATTCGTGATCGTCTTCGCGGTTGTCGCGAGCAACGCCGTTGAATCGGGAAATGCGGAGAACGCGATGCACGTCTTCAGGGTGCTCACAGCATCGCTCGTGCCGAGCATAGTCGCGCTCGCGCTCGGCGGCGGCTGGCTGATCTCGTGGGG
>JAGDDC010000148.1 GCA_017958245.1 Lachnospiraceae bacterium | reverse complement strand
CTCCTCTCCTCCTCGATCTCTCTCTCCGGATCTTCTGCGTCGAGGCACATCCTGCTCGGGAACATTCCCTCTTCCATCCCGACCATCTATACGACCGGGAACTCGAGGCCCTTTGCGCGGTGCAAGGTCATTAGGACAACCCTGTTGTCGTCATCCTCGAGGCTGTCTATGTCCGCTATCAGGGCAACTTCCTCGAGGAAGCCCGCGAGGCTCGCATCCTCCGCCTTTTCCTTCGAGTACTCCTCGAGCTTGTTTATGAGCTCGCCTATGTTGTCCATGCGTTCATTTACCTTTTCGACGTCATCCTCCTCGTCCTCTAAGTAATCCTCATACCCTGTCTCGTCGATGATCGTCCCTATGATCGACGAGAGGGCAAATGGGTCTTCTTTAAGGTCTGTCTTCAGCTTCTCTATGACTGCCGAAAAAGCCTCAATCTTTGAGAGGCTTCTTGCGACCTCGGGTATCATATGCGCGCTCGTCACCGCGTCATAAAAGCTCATGTCGTGCGAAGCTGCGTACTCAGACAGCCTGTCGATCGTCGTCTGGCCGATGCCGCGCTTGGGTACGTTTATTATACGCTTTACGGAGACGTCATCCCGCCCGTTTTCTATAGCCCGAAGGTAGGCGAGCATATCCTTGATCTCTTTTCTCTGATAGAAGTTGACCCCGCCTATCAGCCTGTAGGGGATGTTCTTCCTCACGAGCTTCTCCTCGAAGAGACGGGACTGGTTGTTCGTGCGGTAGAGTATCGCTATATCCCTGTATTCAAACTCACCGCCCTCAGTCTTTGAAGCTATATCCGATACTACGCCGTCCGCTTCCTCAAGGTCGGTTTCGTAGCCCGTGTAGCTGATAGTCTCGCCGTCAGCATTCTCAGTCCAAAGGGACTTGTCCTTGCGGGCCGTGTTGTGGTGGATCACCTCATTTGCGGCGCCGAGGATCTTCTTGGTGGACCTGTAGTTCTGCTCGAGCTTTATGACCACCGCGTCCTCGAAGTTCTTCTCAAAGCTCAGTATGTTCTCTATGTTCGCGCCCCTGAATTTGTAGATACTCTGGTCGTCGTCGCCCACAACGCAGAGGTTGTGCTCCGTGCTCCCGTCCTCACCCTCTGTTGTGGCGAGGAGCCTCACGAACTCAAACTGTGCCGTGTTGGTGTCCTGGTACTCGTCGACCATTATGTATCTGAAGCGCTTCTGATAGTACTTTAAGACCACGCTGTCCGACTTGAACAGCTCGACCGTCTTCATGATGAGGTCGTCAAAATCGAGGGCGTTGTTTGCCTTCAGCCTCTTCTGGTACTCGATGTAAGCCATTATGTACAGGGCTTTTGAGGAGTCGAGAGCATATCTTGAAGCAAAGCTCTCGGGGCTTAAAAGCTCGTCCTTTGCGGATGAGATCACGCTGAGGAACGCCCTCTCCTTGTACTTCTTCGGGTCGAGGTTCATGGTCTTGATCACGTCCCTCATGAGGCTCTTCTGATCGTCGGTGTCGTAGATCGTGAAGTTTCTGGTGAATCCGAGAGACTCTATGAAGCGCCTGAGTATGCGCACACAGGTCGAGTGGAAGGTGCTCACCCATACGGATTCCGCGCCCTCTCCCACGATCCTGTCGACTCTCTCTCTCATCTCTTTTGCTGCTTTGTTTGTAAATGTGATCGCGAGGATGTTGTAGGGGTTCACCCCCCTCTCCTTTATGAGATACGCGATCCTGTGCGTGATGACCTTCGTCTTTCCGCTGCCCGCACCTGCAAGAATAAGAAGCGGTCCCTTGTCGTGCAGAACCGCTTCCTTCTGTTTGTCGTTGAGTGAATCAAGGATATTGCTCATGTCTCTGTATCTTCCTTTGCCTTTTCTTAAGCTTTCCTACGCTCTCGCGTCGGTAAATATCTTTCTAACTGCCTCCGTATCGAGAGGTATCAGTCTCGAGAGCTTCAGACTCCCGCCCCCTGTCGCTGCCTTTGCAAGCTCTTCTATCTCGCTGTCATCAGGCTCGACTCCGAGCTCTTTCAAGCTCACGGGCATGCCGATCTCCTTCAGGAACTCTTCCATCCTGGCGATGCCCTCTTTGGCCGCTGACCTGTCGTCCTGGTCCTCCACGCGGAAGACCTTCCTTGCGAACCTCGCAAACCTCTCAAGGCCTTCCTCCATCTGGAAGCGGGCCCAGCTTCCCCAGACCGCGGCGAGCGAAGCGCCGTGGGTCGAGTCGTACTTTGCTGAGAGCGCGTGTCCGAGCTTGTGCACGGAGAAGTCCTTGCCCCTGCCGCACTCAGTCAGGTTGTTGTGCGAGAGGGAGTTCGCCCACATGATCTCCGCCATTGCGTCGTAGTCGTTCTTATCTATCATGAGTATGCGCGCGTTCTTTATGACGGCCCTTAAGAGTCCCTCGGCGAGTTCGTCGGTGAGGTCGCATTTGACGTCCTTTATGAAGTAGCGCTCCATGGTGTGCATCATGATATCCGTGATGCCTGCTGCCAGCTGGTACTTTGGAAGTGTTGCACAGTTTGCGGGGTTTAGGAGCGCGAACCTGCAGCGGTTAAAGTCGGTGTTTATGCCGGCTTTCACTCCGAGTGCTTCATTTGTGAGTACTGCGGAATCGCTCATGTCGCTTCCCGCGGCAGGTATGGTGAGCACTGCCCCGACAGCAAGCGACCTCTCAAGAGGAACCTTCTTCGTCCAGAGATCCCACAGCGACTGATCTTTGTTTGCAGCCCCGTGAGCGATCGCCTTGGCCGTGTCTATAGCGGACCCGCCGCCAACTGCAAGTATCAGGTCAGCCTGCATTTCGAGAGCCTTCTTTACGCCCTCCTCCGCGTGGGCGAGCGTAGGGTTGGGCTTGGCGCCTCCAAACTCTTCATACCCGATGCCCGAGGCTTCAAGAGACTCCTCGACCCTTCCGATCAGTCCGCTTTTCTTTGCGCTTCCACCGCCAAAGACTATCAGGACCTTCTTTGCTCCAAAAAGGGATGCAGCCTCTCCGGCCTTTGTCTCAGCGTCTCTTCCGAAATAAACCTTGGTCGGCAACCACAGTGTAAAATCGTTCATAGATATCCTTTCCGCCCGTATGCATGACAGGCATCATTTGACAGCGAGCAGTGCGCCCGCAGTGGCGAGTATGCTGCTTATGACTACTATGATCTGGAAGGGCAGGCGTCCTGTGCCCCCGCAGATCGGTGCTTCTTTTTCACGCTTTCTCGAGCGGTTGTAGGCTATGATTATGCCGATGCCCGTGAGCACCTGGATCACGGACGCAAGCCTCGTGAAGCCCACGAAGGTCTGGAGTCCGAACAACGCAAGCACAAGGCAGGGAACGGTCGCTATAAGGTAGGAAAGCTTAACCGAGAGCCCGGTCTGCTCGTGCACTATGTCGCGCAGATTTAGTGTGTTGGCCCAGAAGGATGTGGAGAGCGCGAGCAGCGAGAACACATAGCCTACCACTGCCACCCAGTCTCCGAGGTGCTCGGAGAGATCCACCAGCGCACCGTTCTCCGATATCCCCTTGCCGGCTCCTATGAGTGTTATGAAGGTGATCACAAGCACCAGCGCAACGTTGATGCCCGTGCCTGCGGCGATTGACTTGCGTATCCTCCCGGTGTTGCCGCCGAGTCCCTTTACGACCTGGGGCACCGACATGACGGCCGAGAGCGAGAAGGATATCATGCTGTACAGCGCTATGAGGTTCGTAGGCGCTCTGAACTCTATCGGGAGCGGCGATACGTCTGACATGAACGTCGCCACAACGAGCACTCCTATGACGAGGATCATCGAAATGACCGATATCTTCTCGCATATGCCCACAAGCTTCATGCCGAAGATGACAACGAGAGCCGCAAGTGCGTAGTAGATGAGCATCCCGACCCTTGTCTCAAGCCCGAACCACGAGTTAAAAACTGCAGCTGCACCTGCTATGAAGCCCGCGACGTTCACGAGAACAGAGAGTCCCAGGAACCCGAAGGCAGTCCACGTGGCAGGTTTCTTTAGCTTCCCTACAAAGAGCTCTTTTTCAAAGCATTTGATGAACTGCGCCCCGTCGTTGTTGTAAGAGAGCTCTGCAATCATAAAATGCATGATCAGGTTGATAGCGTAAGCCAGAGCCACTATCCAGAGTATGTCCCACCATGTGTTTCTTGACGCGAGGAAGGGGACCGATAGTATCCCCGCTCCGACGCCGTGTCCGACGATGATGCTGGTCGACTCAAAAAAAGTAAGTTCCGCCTCTCCTTTGATGTTCTTTCCCATGCTACTCCCCCTCTGTATACAGACTCATCGCGGTCTCTTCTGCTTAAGACCTGCAGTCACCTTAAGGCTCCCTGACAGATATCAGCCCCAGCCCGTCTCTTTCTATCTTTATCACAAAGTCAAAACGATCCGTATCGGAACACATGTAGAAGTCTTTTTCAGGGAATACGTCCTGCCTCTCTCTGTCAAAGAACCTCTCACCTCCGTCGGTCTTTAACCCCTCGATCCTCTCTTCAAAGTCCTCTATCTTCTTTCCTTCAAGCATGCTCTTTATATAGAGCGCGCAAAGTTCGTCTTCCGCAGACCGCCTGCTGCCACCGAAGCCCATGCACACGAGGGACAGCTTTAGCGGGTCTTCACGCCTTATGTACTCTGCGACAGCCTTGGCGTTTACAAGGCTTCCAGTCACTATACCGTCT
>JAGDDC010000147.1 GCA_017958245.1 Lachnospiraceae bacterium | reverse complement strand
TGCGACGGGGCGAAACCCTCGTGCGCGGGGAAGATCGCCTCTGCAGTCGACGCTGCGATCCTTGGATACCGCATGTTCAAGGAGGGACAGGAGTTTGTGAGCGGAGACGGTATCGTGACCAAGGGAGTGGACAACACGATCGAAAACGTCGGACGTATGGCCAGGGAGGGCATGCGTGAGACCGACGAAGAGATCTTGAAGATAATGGTTGAAGAAAAAGAATCGAAAGACTGACGGAGAAGACCATGAAAAAGTATTATAAACTCATACTGGGACTCAGCCTGCTTGTTGTCTGGGTCGGATATATCATCTTTTGGGATCTGTCCATGAAGGACTTAAAGATCACGGCATCGGATTCGGCTTCGCTCGACGGAGTGCTTCCGACTGTGCCGGGAGAAGAGCCGGGCTCGGAGACTCCTGCGGACGACACGGAGACGGAAGATCCGGATGAGATAAGGATCACTCCCGAACTCTCGCCCACACCGACAGCTGAGGCGGTAAAGACACCGGAAGTTGACGAGCCGACGCAGGAACCCACCCCGACAGTGGCAGAGCCCACCGAGGAGCCGACTCCCACAGCGGAGCCCGAGCCTACCGAGGAGCCCGAACCCACCGAGCCGCCTGAACCCGCAGGCCCTTATGTGGCAGACTTCGTCATAGCCAATGTCAGCACTACCCTGAACATAAGGAGTACGCCGTCATCGGACGGAACCATACTCGGTTCACTTGCTGCGGATGCGTGGGGATTTGTCCTTGAGAAGGGCGATGAGTGGACGAAGATCAAGTCAGGCAACGTGACTGGATACGCGAGCACACAGTTTCTCATGTTCGACCAGACAGCGGTCAACCGCGCAGACAGACTCGGCAAGTTCTTTGTTGTGATCAGCGTCGACACTTTGAACATACGCTCCGAGAAGAACACCGAGAGCGCGATCATAAAGGAGGCCGCAAGGGGCGAGAAGTACAAAGTCGTAGTGGACGGGACAGACAGCGAGTGGATCGCAGTGACGGTTGATGAAACGACCACGGGCTACCTCAAGGCAGAGTATGTCACGACAGCGCTCGACCTCCCGATAGCAGTGGAGATCGCACCGTAAGACAAGATAAGAAAAAGACCTTTCACATCGGTGAAGGGTCTTTTTTTGTCATTCGTGTAAGAAGCGGACCGCTAATCATCCTTACCCGGTGAGAAGGGCAGGACTCCGGTCGAAGGTGAGTATACGTAGACCTGCGTCTCGTCGAAGCTGTAGAAGAAGAGCCTGTCTGCGGCCACGTTGAGCCATTTGTAATCGCCGGAAAGAAGGAGGACGTCGTCGCCCGTGTCAAGCGAATATCTGTGGACTCCGTTGTCATCGCTCCCGTCCCTCTGATAGAAGAGGTATCTGCCGTCGTTACTCAGGTTGAAGGTCGAGCATATCCCGTCCACGAGCTTGACGGGTTCTGAGCTGCCGTATCCCATGCGATAGATCCCGTAGTTGTCTGATACCGATATATAGTAGATCCCGAGGTCTGAGGGCACAGGCATGTACACTTTCGCGTTCGCAAAGAGCGAGACAGCGTGGTCGGTGAGTGACATGCGGTACAGCCTGCTGTCGGTGGGATCGGAGAAGTAGATCCAGTCTGCGGTCATCCCCGCAGGTTCCGTCATATCCTCTGTTATAGCCTCGTCGCCCTTGCCGTCTATGCCCACGGAGTGAAGGTTCAGACCGTTCTCCTCGTTGTAGTACTGGTAGTAGACCCTGTTCTTGTAAAGCATGGACTGTCCCGAAGGATCCATGTAGAGCATCTTGATATCGTTCCCGCTCTTTGTGAGGCGGTAGATCCCGTTGTTCCTGAACACGAAGATCCCCTTTGAACCGGTTTCCTTCAGGTTGTTGATCCTCGAGTAGTACACGTAGTTCTCGTCCGCGTTCAGATAGCGGACCTTGTCGCTGTAGAGCTTCTCCACATCGCTCAGGTCGGGCTTCATGGTGTAGAGCGTGCCGTCATCGTCGTGGTTGCTGAAGTAGATGACGCCGTCCTTCTCGCAGAAGAGCCCGTCGTTGTAGATGTTTGCGGGGGTGTTCCCGGTGGAGGAACTGTCGGAGAAGAGTGTCCTCTTGTTCAGCGCATCTACGAGGAAAAAGATCGCGACCGCGGCTACCAGAAGGCAGACAGCGAGTATAGACCTGACTTTCTTGTTCATTTGCGCCTCCTTTCCGATCGGGTGTGTTCCTTACCCGCAAATGATGTATCCCGTATATAAACAGTATAAGTCTTTGAGGGTGACTTTTCAAGTTCGCGTATTTTAAGCAAATCATCACAATTGCTTCACATTTGGGGGTTAGAATCTCCGTGAAAGGGGATGACATCATGAGAAAGAACGGGGATCTTCGGGATGACGAGAAGCGATTCCCGACGGGAAAGATCATAGTCATATCTATAGCGGCGGCATTTGTCATGGGTATTATCGGCGGTATCGTCTTCAGGATAGTCGGAGACAGCAGGGCCGAGGCAAGGCGCGACGGCATCGCATCTGCGCCTGTCATAGACGAGATACCGGGAGCCGAGAACACGGATACGGAGGCAAGGAACGAGGTGAGCACCGTACAGCTGACGACCTCAGATATATCGCCTCTTGTCGATTCGGTCATGCCGACCGTTGTTTCCATAAAGTGCGCGACTGTCGAGACCTACCAGGGATTCTTCGGGCAGCCCTACTCGAGGGAGGCCGAGGCGAGCGGCACAGGGTTCATCATAGGACAGGACGGCAGGCAGATACTCCTTGCCACCAACAACCACGTGATAGAGAACTCAAAGAAGATCGAGGTGACCTTCTGCGACGACACGGTCGCGGAGGCGGAAGTAAAGTGCGCAGATGAGGCCTACGACCTCGCGGTCATCACGGTGGATGTGCGCGATCTCGAAGAGAGCACGATCGCGACGATAAAGATAGCACAGCTCGGCGACTCCGACAAGATGGAGGTCGGGGACATGACCATAGCCATTGGCAATGCGCTCGGATACGGGCAGTCTGTCACGGTGGGACATGTGAGTGCGGTCGACAGGGAAGTGACGGTCGACGGGAGGACCATGACGCTCCTTCAGACGGATGCGGCCATCAACCCCGGAAACAGCGGCGGTCCCCTGCTCAACATCTACGGCGAAGTGATAGGGATCAACTCGGTCAAGCACGCGAGCTACGAAGTCGAGGGCATAGGCTACGCGATACCCACTGCGAAGGCGGTGCCGATGATAAACGAGCTCATGAACAGAGAGGACCTCACGATCTACGAGAGAGGGTATCTGGGCATCTCGGGAAAGAACATCCAGAGCAACTACGCGGCAGGCTTTGACAAGCCGGCGGGTGTGTATGTGTACTCGGTTGAGGAGGGTTCGCCCGCTGACAAGGCGGGGATCTACTTCGGAGACATAATCACCGCCATAAACGGCAGGACTGTCGCCTCCATGGAGGAGATCAGCCGGATCCTCGATTACACGCGAGCAGGAACGACGATCGAGGTCACCGTGAAGCGCCTCGAGGAGGGAGAGTACGTTGAAAAGAAGCTCTCCGTCACGCTCGGCAACGTGATCTTTTAACCGAATAAAGACTTTAAGAAGACTTCCCGCGGCGCGGAGTCATTTGCAAATGACAATGCGCCCGGGGAGTTTTTTTGTTATCCGATTGCCCTTTGATACCATCACTGTTATAATGATTATCGTGGGGGAAAAGGACATGTCGCAGACTGAATGGAAGATCGGAAAGTAT
>JAGDDC010000146.1 GCA_017958245.1 Lachnospiraceae bacterium | reverse complement strand
CAAGCCCGACAGTGCCCTGATTCTGCTTCTCGATACCGTGAACCACTGCGTTCTCAAGGAGAGGCTGGAGTATGAGCCTCGGAACGAGCGCCATCAGCGTATCTGACCTTATGTTTTTTTCGACCTTGATCCTCTGGCCGTATCTCATGGAAATGATGTAGAAGTAGGAGTCTGCGCACCTTATCTCCTCGGAGAGTGCGATGAGCTTCTTGTTCGACCTGTCCATGCTGTAATCAAGCAATGTCGAGAGCGCCTCTATCATCTTGGAAACCTGGGCATCACCTGCCATCCTCGCCTGCCAGTTCATCATTTCGAGGGTGTTGTTCAGGAAATGAGGATTGATCCTCGACTGAAGCGCTATGATCGCGGCATCACGCCTTGCAAGCTTCTCCTTGTAAGCGTATTCAAACAGATAGTCGAGACGTCCCGCCATCTCGTTGAAGGACTTCGCAAGTGTCTCGAACTCCGTGTTGGGCATGGCGTCAACGTCTATGCTTGTCTTAAAATCTCCCTCCTCGATGCCCTTGTAGCCCGCGAGCGCAAGGCTCAAAGGCTCCTCGATGTGGATCTTGAGTATCCTTATGACGAGGGCGATGATGGGGAGGAACGCGAGAAAGAGCAGGATGAAAACGATCGTCATGTGCCTGGTCTCCGCATAACTTGCGGACGCGTCCGCGATTGCGAGCACCGCCAGGTGGTAGACGCTGCTGTTTTTCTGGTACATATAGCCCTTGAGCACGCCATTTCCCGCTGTCTGCATGACCCCTTCGCTCTCCCTGTCGATGTTGGCCTCAAACAGGTCTTTGAGAGCCCTCTTCGCCTCAGGTTCATAGGTCTCAGTCTCGTGTATGGGAACGTAGTTTTCGCTGTTATTTATGTACAGGGTTATATCGTTGCCGTTCAGTCCTTTGGTCGACGAAAAGAGAGCCTTCCTGTCGAGCTCGAGCACGATCGTCCCGTAGTGTCTGAACATGTTCGGGTCTATCAGGTTTCTTATGATGAAAAGCCTCTCATCCGAGGTCGCAAGCCTGATCTCCGTATCTCCCGTCGAGTTTACCTCGCCCGCGAGCTCTGCAACCCCGGGAGTGTACTTTTCCTTCAGCCTCGCGCTGCCCTTCAGGTTGTGGTATATCCCGTCCGGGTTCTCGTTTAGGAACATGGCGACCATGCCGAAGCGGGAATCGTTGTCGAAAGTGCTCTCCAGAACGGCGTTCACCGTCTTTTTGAAGTCGACCGAGGTGTACGAGCCCCATTTGTAGTTCTCGTAAGCCTCTTCCAAGGTGCCCTCGTAGGTAATCTTCTTTGCAATGTCAACCGCGTCGTCGAGGCGGTCTGAGACGATGGTCGCGAAGTTTGACACTTCAGCCTTTGTCATCTCATCGATCTTCGTGGTCATGCCGCGGTAATAAAAAACGTTCACGGCAAAAGTGACTGCCCCCACAGGGAGCAGCCAGCACAACGCGATCGTTATGATCAGGCTTTTGCTTAGTGAACGTTTCTTATTCATCTTATGTTATTTGAGTTTGAAAAACTCCTCGTAGATCCCGCAGACCTTTTCGCACTCCTCTTTGGAGGACATCTCGGCAAAGATCCTGAGAAGCGGCTCCGTGCCTGAGAACCTCGCGATGACCCATCCGCCGTTCTTCAAGTAGACCTTGCAGCCGTCGAGGTAGGACACGCGGTCGACCTCATAAGGGATCTCGGGAAGAAGCTTGTCCTCAAGGAGAGCCTTCGTAAGCTCCGCCTTCTTCTGGTGCGAGAACGAATAATCCCTCTCCTCCATATATATGGAGCCGAATTCGCTCTCGATGTCCTTCATGAGCTCGGAGAGCTTCCTGCCTGTGATGGCTATCATCTCGACGAGCAGCGCGGTGGCATAAACTCCGTCCTTGCCGTGGATGTGGCCCCTCACCGTGAGTCCGCCGGAGGACTCTCCGCCTATCACTGCGTTCGTCTCATCCATCTTTGAGGAAATGTACTTGAAGCCCACGGGGACCTCATAGCACTTCTCGCCGAAGCGCTCCGCTATCCTGTCGAGCATATGGGTGGTGGCCACGTTTCTTACAACGGGGCCCTTGAAGCCCTTGAACTTGACGAGGTAGTAATAGAGCAGCACAAGTATGTCGTTGGGGTGCAGAAACCTTCCTGTATCGTCGATCACGCCGATCCTGTCGGCGTCGCCGTCCGTCGCCACTCCTATGTCGTAACCGTAGTCTGTCACGAAGTTCTGAAGTGTCCTGAGGGTCGATGCGTTGGGCGCGGGAAGCTTGCCTCCGAAGAGCGTGTCGTGCCTCTCGTGGATCGTCTCGACCTCACAGCGGGCGGTCATGAGGATCGTCTTGATCGAGGTCTGGCTCACACCGTACATCGGATCGAGCGCGACCTTGAAACCGCACTCTCTGATCTTGTCTACGTCTATCGAGCCAAGTATACTGTCGAGATACTCATTTGCGGGATAGAACTCCTTCACGAGTCCCGATGAGAGTGCCTCTTCATAGTCTACAAGCTTTATGTCGCTTTCGTCAACCCTTTCGATATAACCTTCTATATCCTTTGTCTGGATCTCGTCAGCGTCTCTTCCGCCCTTCGTGAAGACCTTGATCCCGTTGTATATGGCGGGGTTGTGGCTCGCGGTCACCATCCAGCCGTAGTCGAGTCCGTGCTTCATCACGTAGAACATGATGAGCGGCGTGGGCGACGAACGGTTCACGAACAGCACCTTGATGCCTTCAGCAGCGAAGACCTCGCAGGCCCATTTGACGGCCTCCTTCGAGAGGAAGCGCCTGTCGTATCCTATGACTATGGGGTTGCCCTCAACCCCCTCATGTTTGATCTTCATGGACATAGCCTTTGCGAGGATCTGGATGTTTGCCCTCGTAAAGTCGTCCCCTATGACGGCTCTCCAGCCGCCGGTCCCGAATCTGATCATGTCATATCCTTTCTGCAACCCGGCGCCACATGGCTTGACCGGGTCGCTGTGTATTGTTAAATTCAAATTTAACCCATGACTACACGCACTTCATGTTCGCTTCCCGCCGCAAATGAAGGTATCTCCTCCACTTCTTTTCCGTCGAGGAAGAGCTTCTTTACACCCTTCTCCACGCCGTCGGGGTTCTCGACCTTTATGCTGTACTTCGCTCCGCGCCACACTCTCTCGGCCTCAAAGCCCTTCCAGTCGGAGGGTATGCAGGGGTCTATGTCGAGCCTGTCAAAGCCCGGCCTGATGCCAAGCATATATCTCGTAGCCGAGAAGTACGACCAGCCGCCGCTTCCCGTCATGAAGGGGTGATGAGCGCAGCCGAACGCGCTGTGGTCCTTGCCCGAGATGAACTGGCAGTACGAGTATGGCTCAGCCTTTCTCGTCTCTATCATGTCGTTCTGGTTGTACGGCGAAAGCGCTTCATAGAATTTCATCGCCCTGTTTCCGCGTCCGAGCACGCATTCCGCAGCCCATGCCCAGGGATTGGGATGTGAGAAGATAGCGCCGTTCTCCTTGAGTCCGGGATATACCCTCGTGACAAACCCGATATCGGGATCGGGCTTTGTGTATGAAGGAGCGTTGAGCATGATGCCGTAAGGCGTGTACAGATACTTGTCGATGCTGTCCATCGCCTTGATCGCTCTCTCGCGGGATGCAGCCTTCGAGAGTACTGCCCAGACGTTCGACTCGAGGTGGATCTTGCCCTCCTCGTCCTCGTGGGTTCCGATCTTCCTTCCGGTCTTCGTGAAGCCTCTCAAGTACCACTCGCCGTCCCAGAGGTGTTCCTCGGTGACTTTCTTCACGCGGTCTGCGATCTCTTCATAGTGCTTTGCATCGTCCTCTCTTCCGAGGTAGTGCGCGAGCTCTATGAAGTTTAAGAGTGCCCAGTAATGCAGGTAGGATACCATCGCGCTCTCGCCTCCGCCAAGGTTTAAGCAGTCGTTCCAGTCAGCGCGGAGTCCTTTGCAGATGCCGGTCTCTCCGACCTGCTCGGCAGAGAAATCGAGGATCTTCTTCATATGCTCGTAGGTCGTACCCTCACCGCCGTCGCTGTAGGTTATGACCTCATCGGCAAAGCTCTTCTCGCCTGTCTCCTTGATGAATTCGACTATCGAAGACACCAGCCACAGAGCGTCGTCCGAGCAGGTGTCCTCGAGCGAGGGCTTGAGGCGCTTCGGATCGACCTCAGGCAGGATCGTGGGTGATTTGAACGGCTTCTTTTCATCCTTCTTCTCAAACCATTCGGGCTCGAAGAGGTGGAGTCCGTAACCCTCCGAGGTGAGT
>JAGDDC010000145.1 GCA_017958245.1 Lachnospiraceae bacterium | reverse complement strand
CGAGGCTCACAAGGACTCCCGCAGTCCCGAGCAGCTTGAACATCCTGATGTAGAGTTCTTTTTCTTTTATGTAAAAGCTTACGATAAATCTTTTGAGTCTTCCGATCATCAATCTGCTCCGTCGTAACAATAATCCTGTATCTTATTAAGAGTTTAACATATCAAAGTGGATTTGAATACTAACCAAAAGTTATCTCTTGAAAAAATACTTCGTTTTTTTCTTTCGGACAAAAAAAAAGAAAAAGGCGGGAAGACCCGCCTTTTTCAAGGGTTTAAACCTGTTGTTGATTACTTGATGTTTCCAAGCCACTCAACAGTTGTAGCTGTTGTAGCGGGCTCTGCACTGATGTCGTTGGAAACTTTGATGTTGCCCTGGTACATGTTGGCAACCATAGCCTTGTAATCATCCTGTGTAAATGTTCCGCTCCACTGAGTCGAAGCCATAGGGATCTGAACATAGTTAGCCTCGGGATCTGTGCCGGATACAAGACCAAGAGTAGCGATCTTGCCTGCATAGTTAGCCCAGAGACCCTTGTTGATGATGTCGTCAAGTGCATCATATGTTGCAGGGTAGAGACCCTTCATAGCAGATGTAACTGTCATGCCTGCGCCGTAGCCGCCGTCGATGATAGCTGCCTGGTCAACGTCAACACCGATAACCTTGCCGCCAACCTTAGCTGCTGCCTCTGCTGCAGATGTGAAGATACCGCCGCCGCATGCGAAGACAACTTCTGTTCCTGCCTGATACCATGTATCCATAGCTGCTGTGATGTCAGCGTCGCCGTAGAACTGGTTGCCGTATGCGTGCTTAACTGAAGTTGTGATGCCAAGCTCTGCCGAAGCAGCGTCAACACCCTGAACGAAGCCGTAGCCGTATCTCATAACTGCGGGAACTGCCATACCGCCGAGGAAACCGAGCTTTGTGTAACCAAGCTTAACAGCTGCATAACCAGCCATGTAACCGCAGAGCTCCTCCTGGTATACTGCACAGTATACGTTGTCGGAGTAGTAGTAATCGGTTACGTTCCAGTTGCCGGGGTTGTAGTCATACTCGCCGCCCTTTGCGGGAACGCCTGCCTCAAGGATGTCTCCGGCGGAAACATCGAGAGCGATGAACTTAACTTCGGGATACTCCTCGCTGGTCTCAACGATGGTACCACCAAATGCGTAACCGGGCATAACGATGATGTTGTATCCCTCGTCAACTGCCTTCTCAACCATAGCAACACGCTCAGCTGTGCTGTCGCCTGCGGGCTTGTAGTATGTGAAATCAACGCTGTATGCCTCGCAGAAAGCCTTACATGCCTCGTAAGTTGTCTGGTTGAAGCTCTGGTCTGTGATATCGCCGTAGTCGGTGATCATAGCAACACGGTACTCGCTGTCCTCCTCTGTGGGCTCAGCGGGAGCCTCTGTAGGCTCTGCGGGAGCCTCAGTGGGATCTGCGGGAGCTTCTGTTGCTGCGGGAGCCTCAGTTGCTGCAGGAGCCTCTGTGGGAGCAGGTGCCTCTTCCTCTTTCTTGCTGCATGCTGCAAAACTTGTCATGACCATAGCAAGAACGAGAACAAGTACTAACATTTTTTTCATATCGTTTCTCCTCCTTTTATAATGGAACCGCGCACCTAGTCGCACGGCACACATATGATAGCACAATTGATTTTGTTTTTCAACAATCTATTTGCTTTTTTAAAAAGACGTCCGCACCTCACACTTCGAGGTCGTGAGGAGTGAAAGCCATCGGGAGTATCTCGGAGAGGGGATATACCCAGTAATCCTCCTCGCTCCTCGACAGGATCACGTAGAAGTTGTCAAGATCACAGAATTCCGCCATGACCTGTCTGCATATGCCGCAGGGCGGGCAGAAATCCTCGACCCTGCCCTCGTGACCGCCCACTATCGCGATCGCAAGGAATTCTCTCTCCCCTTCGCTCACGGCCTTGAAGAAAGCTGTCCTCTCGGCGCAGTTCGTCGCGCCGTACGAGGCGTTCTCTATGTTGCAGCCCCTGTAGATCTTGCCTGCCTTGGTCATGAGAGCGGCTCCCACATGAAAATGCGAATACGGAACGTACGAATACTTGAGCATTTCCCTCGCCGCGCGTATGAGCTCACGGCATTTGAGGTCGCTTATCACATCGCTTGCAGGAGTCTGCCTGCCGCGGACCGAAAGCCCCGATTCAGGCCTGCTTGCGGGAAGATGTGTCTTCTTCTTTTCGTTTTCTGTCATCAATAGCCGCTTCCTTTCTCATTCTTCGCGAGTTTGACTATCCTGCTGGTGCCGAGCCTCGACGCTCCGAGCTCGATGAAGCGCCATGCGTCCTCAAATGAGGCGATCCCGCCTGCAGCCTTTATCTTGACGCCCTCGCCCACGTTCTTTGCGAAGAGCTCGATATCCTCAAATGTTGCTCCCGCTTTTGAAAAACCTGTCGAGGTCTTGATGTAGTCGGCTCCCGCTGCGGTGACGCGCTTGCACATCTCGATCTTCTCCGCCTCGTCGAGCAGGCAGGTCTCGATGATGACCTTGAGGATCTTGTCGCCGCACGCCTTCTTCAGCGTCCTGATCTCCTCCTCGACGCAGTCAAACTTCTTGTCCTTTACCCAGCCAATGTTTATGACCATATCGATCTCATCGGCCCCGTTCTCTATCGCGTTCCTTGTCTCAAACTCCTTGACCGCGGTAGTGTTGTAACCGTTGGGGAAGCCGATGACCGTGCAGACCTTCATCCTGTCTTTCACGTACTCCTTGGCCTGCTTCACATACGAGGGCGGGATACATACGGACGCCGTCCCGTACGCGATCGCGTCGTCACAGATCGTCTTGATCTCCTCCCATGTCGAGGTCTGCGCAAGCAAAGTGTGATCGCACGCTTCAAAGATTCTTTTCTTGTCCATACACCTTCTCCTTTATTTCTTTATCTTTTTTACTATCGCCCTGTAGATCAGTTCGATAACGATAGTCACAACAAGATACACGAGGATCGAGAACGCTATCGAGAAGAAGGGATACATAGTCCTCTGCCCGATCCCCATCATGACCTCAGCGAGGTCATTTACCGAGATATAGCCCGCGACCGTGGTCCACTGGAACATGAGTATCATGATCCTCTTGACGTGGAAGATCGAGTCCTCGAGCGCCTGAGGGAGCACCGTCGAAAAATACACCTTCTCAAGCTTGTCCCTGGTCCCCTGCGTGAGCTTGCTCTGCTCCTCGCGGACTGCGCCTATCAGTATCTCCGAGAGATGTCCCGCGCCGAAGAGTCCTATCGCGAGCCCGCAAATGATGATCCCCTTGGTCTGCGAGCCTCCCTTGAACACGTAGAAGAACAGCAGGACCGCGAGCAGCACCGGTGTGCTGCGGAAGAGGAAGGAGAAAAACCTGCCTATCCTCGAAACGATCTTTTTTTCGTAGCTTCCCACGTAGCTTATGAGCGCTCCCAGTCCGAACGCGATCGCCCACGCGACGAGTGTCACCGCCACGGTCACGATGAGGGCCTTCGCTATAAGGTAATACGCGTCGCCCGATATCAGGTTGTCGTTTACGGCATCCAGTATATTGCTAAAGAAACTCATGTCCTTTTATTCCCCCGTTTTTTGTTTTAAAGTCACGAACTCGTAGCGGTTCATCGGAGCATACCCGTCGGTCACGACATAGCTCTTGCCCGTGTCCACGGTGTTCCTTCCGGAACCGTAGGCAAAGACCGCGTCGATCCTCCCCGACATGAGGAGCGAAAAGACTGACTCGGGTTTTGCGTACAGGAACTTCACCCTGTTTCCCGTGAGCGCCGCGAGCTCGTCCATGAACTCGACACAGAAGCCGCAGGCGTCCTTGTCGCGGTCGACCCTGTCAAACGGCGGCACGTTGCCCGACACGCCTATGCATATAACTTCCTTGTCGGAGTAGAGGTCCGATGAGTTGACCGCCATGTCCGACTCGCGCATGAGGTCGTCCTCGCCGGTATCCTTGCCGTACTTTTCCATGAGCTCGTCAAGCTTCCCGGTCTCTTTAAGGATCGCGATCGCCTCGTTCATCTTCTCCTTGAGAGCATTGCCCTTCTCGCTGTTTTTAAGGGCGAGTCCGAAGGAGAATCTGTCCTCCGCCTTCTTAGGCGTCTCAAGGAGCATCAGGTCATCATTTGCGTCCACAAGAAAGTCAGCCGTGACATCCGTGAACCATGCGGCGTTTATCCTGCCGGATCTGAGCGCCGTAAGAGTCTCGTCCACCGTCTCAAAGGGAACATAGGCGCCGAGCTTCACACCCAGCACGCTCTCAAAAAGTATCTTGCTGCTGCCTTCGGGCATCCTGGAAGCCGTTCCCCCGAGCGTCTTCCCGGCCATCTCCTCCACAGACGAGACGCCGCGGCCCGAGCCCTTCGCGAAACCCACTCCCGCAAGCAGCAGGAGCAGCACGAACATGGCAAGCACCGATATGAATCTGTTTCTAACACTCATTCAAACTTCCTCCTCGTCACACCAAAGTCCCGGGGCCCGTGCCCCTCCGTGTGACCGGTCCTTACTCTATCGCGAGTCCTATGATCTTCTCGCTTCTCGTCCCGAACACGATCCTGTTGCCTATGACGACAGGCGTAGCCTCAATGCCCGTACCGAAGTTCCTCCTGTCGAGTACCTTGCCCTCGACAGCGTCTATGAGCAGGAGGTCTCCGTTCTGGCATCCCTGGATCAGGTAGGCCTTGCCGCTCTCCGCCGTCACGAGCGCCGTCGAGCTCCACGAATACATGTCGAGATCTATCTTCCATATCTCCTCGCCGGTCTTCTTGCTGAGAGCCACTATATAGCCCCCGTCGAGCTCCGGCGTCTTGGATACCGAGTAGAAAAGGTAGTCGGAGAGGCTTCCCTTGCCCGCGACTCCCGTCGAGAGGACTCCTCCCGCGAGGCCCTTTACCGTGTGGACCTCATAGGGCTTTTCCCACACGATCTCGCCCGTCATTGCGTTGATCTTGAAGATCGAGGCCGTCCCCGTAAAATGCTCCCCGTAGTTGTACTTGAGCGTCGTCGCTGCGTAGAGAAAGCGGTTCCCGCTCTCGTCCTCGTCAAAGATCACCGAGGAGTTGATGTCCTCCCTCAGGTCCTGCGCCCAGACCATCTTCATGGAGTTTAAGTCAAGGCAGTACAGTAGGCCGCTGTTGTCTCCCACGAAGACATAGCCCTTCCATGCTGAGGCGCTGCTCTCGCTCCCCCACAGGTGGCCGTCCTCGCTGTAACGCTCGGAAGTAAAGGTATAATCCACGAAATCCGAGGGCGCGACGGATACCGTCCCCTCCCTCTCATCGTACGAGGTGTTGAGCTTCATCGTGTAGATCACGCCGTTCTCGCCCGGGTAGATGAGCGTGTCCGAGCCGGGATCGATCAGCGGAGAGCTGTCGTAGGCGTGCCATATCCTCGGCGCCTTCTCGTCGTTGAATCCGTACTCAAAGAGAAGGCTTCCGTCTATGAGACTGTATATATAGAAGCGCTGGCATACGTTCTCCCCGAAGGGGCCTGTCTGCGCGTCTCCCGAACCGCAAAAGAGCAGCGGCACACCGCCCGGATACAGGGAGGCACTGCCCTTGAAGGTCATGCCGACGTTGATCTGGGGTCTCGTCTCCTCACCGGTCTCGAGGTCCACAAAGTGGATCCAGCCGTCCATTCCGGGGTAGATTACCTCGACGAGTCCGGGGTTATCCTTCGCCTCATCATAGAGGTTCATGTTCCTCTTCGTCCTCTCGTCCCATCTGACGACCACGGGCTGACCGGTCCAGCCGTTGCCCGACCAATAGTCCACGCCGTTGCTTTTTAGGACCTTTCCCGTCGTGTACTCCCAGGTCTCCCTGCCGAAGGACTCCTTCACTATATCGGCGACACCCATCGAAGAGAGGTTCCTGTGGTAGTCTCCCCTGAATGTCGTCATTCCTATCCCATCCGCAAATGAACCCACGAACGCGTCACTGAAGTCTATCTTGTTCTTTCTCTTGAAAGAGCCGACCTTCTGTCCGTCCGAGTAGATGCTCTCCTCGATCCCGTAGAGCGAGGGCTTCGTGTCGTCTGTCGCGGAGGGCTTCTTCGCGTTCGCCCCCTTCGCTCCCTCGGGGTTTGAGATGAGCTCGAGCTCACCCGCGGTATCGTTCATGTAATTGTATATGTATTTGATGCTTCCAACCTTTACGAGAAACTTAAAACCCAGGAATCCCGCGATCAGGACTACCGCGATGCACGCAAGTATCACGATCTTTTTTAAGTTTCTCTTAAGGAAGCTTCCTTCCCTCTGACTCATGCTCTGTTCCTAAAGCCTCCTTACGATCCTCCCTTTTTATGCAGACCCTGTCTACAAAAGCTCCGCGAGGTCTCTCACGTTGCTCACTCCGATCAGCTCTATGTCCGACCGGTCTATCTTCTTTTTGTTGACCGCGGGGAGTATGACCGTCTTCATGCCAAGCCTCACGGCCTCGCTCACCCTGTTCTCCGCCATGCTCACTCCCCTGACCTCGCCGGAGAGACCGACCTCCCCGAAGACCACAGTCTTTTCTGCGAGCGGCCTGTTCTTGAAGCTCGATAGTATCGCCATGACCAGCGCGAGATCCGTTGAGGGCTCGGACATCTTCATGCCTCCCGTGGCGTTCACGTAGGCATCGCAGAAGGACATCTTCACTCCCAGTCTCTTTTCGAGCACCGCCATAAGCATGTTCACGCGGTTGTAGTCGACTCCGACCGCAGTCCTCCTCGGCAGGTTGAAACTCGTCTGGCACACGAGCGCCTGGACCTCGGTCATGATGGTCCTGGTCCCCTCGACAGATGCCGTGACAACGGATCCCGGCTCGCCCTCGGGCGTTCCCTCGATGAGGAGCTGTGAAGGGTTCGGGACTTCCTTCAGGCCTGTCCCGCACATCTCGAACACACCTATCTCGTTCGTCGGGCCGAACCTGTTCTTTACGGCTCTTAAGACTCGGTAGCTGCCCGAGTTCTCTCCCTCAAAGTAGAGCACCGTGTCAACCATGTGCTCGAGCACTCTGGGGCCTGCGACCACTCCCTCTTTCGTCACGTGTCCCACTATGAAGATCGTGATCGCAAGAGACTTCCCAAGTCTAAGAAGCGCTCCCGTGGTCTCCCTCACCTGGCTCACACTGCCCGGAGCCGCGCTCACGTCCTCTCTGTACATGGTCTGTATGGAATCTATGACCACGATCTCAGGGCGTATCTTTGTCACGGTCTCCTCTATGACGTCGAGGCTCGTCTGCGAGAGCAGGAGCAGATCGTTGCCCTCGGGCCCGAGCCTCTCGGCTCTCATCCTGATCTGCGCGGGGCTCTCCTCGCCCGATATGTACAGGACCTTGACGCCGCTTTGTGACAGGGCCTTGCAGGTCTGAAGGAGGAGTGTTGACTTTCCGATGCCGGGGTCTCCGCCCACGAGCACCAGAGATGCCTTCACTATGCCCCCTCCGAGCACCCTGTCAAACTCCGCCGACTTTGAGCTGATCCTCGTCTCGCTGTCGAAGCTCACCTTTGAGAGAACGACGGGTTCTGCGGATCTGTTCGCTACGGCGGGGGTCTTCCCGCTCTTTGTCTTTGTCACGGGCTCCTCGACAAAGGAGTTCCAGGCTTTGCACCCCGGACACTGTCCGAGCCACTTTGAGGACTCGAATCCACACTCCTTGCAAAAAAACACACTGCTGCTCTTTGGCATAAGAACTCTCCGTTTAGATAGTCAAAAATCGAGTAGGGGGGAAACCTCCTTCCCTACTCGACCGTGAACTCTTATCTCTTTACTACTTTGACGTCGACGTCCTTTCCGGCTGTCTCTACGCTGAACACGAGCTTGCCTCCGAGGTTCGTCTTCATGGTCCCCGTCGACTCGCCTGCGATCAGCACCTCGTACTCCGTCTCGCTCTCGAGCTCCAGGGTTATCTGTACGTCATCCTTGCCTTCCACCGTGAAGGTCACTTCGCTCTCCGAAACCTTCAGCCCGAACACCGAGCTGCCCGGAACCGACTCGTATACGAAGAGTCCGTTCTTCTCGAGCTTTGTGATCTCGTTGTAGGTCTTTACCTTGTAGACGTCGCCGTCGAACTCAAAATCCGACAGCTTGGCCTTCTCGTTCAGGGTGTAGTTCCCGAAGCTCAGGCCTCCGTCCTTCTCGCTTCTTAACAAGCTTTCCACGACACGCATGTATAACACCTTTCCGCAGGCCGAGCTTTCTTGTTGCAGTCAAGGACTGCCTCACGATCCGGCGACGAAAGTCCTCACACAGCGTGTCCGGACGTGGCCTGCCTCGTCACCGGCGATGCCCGAAAACTCAGTTTCCGAGCTTTGCCTTCATGTATTCATATTATCACAAGACCACACAGAAAATCCAGCATTTTTCATTTTGCTTTTTCTTTTTTCCTGCGTACCCTGAAGAAGACCTTCTTCTCCTCACTGTAGCACACGGTCACCGTGTCGCTCTCCTTGATCTTTCCCTCGAGGACTTCCTCCGCCATGCGGTCCTCAACCTCGGTCTGGATCGCACGTCTCAGCGGTCTCGCGCCGTATTTCTCATCAAAGCCCTTCTGCGCGATGAAGTTCACGAACGACTGGTCGGTCTTCAGGTTGATGTCCATCTGCTCCTTGACGCGCTTGCCGACCGCTCCCGTCATGATGCCGACGATCTCCTTTATGTTCTCGCGCGACAGTGCGTGGAAGACTATGATCTCGTCGATCCTGTTCAGGAACTCCGGCTTGAAGATGTTCTTGACCTCATCCATGACGCCGTCCTTCATGCGGTTGTAGTCCGCCTTCGCGTCTTCCGACGAGGTGAAGCCGAGCTTCTTGGGTGAGATTATGTTTGAAGCGCCCGCGTTCGATGTCATGATGATGATCGTGTTCTTGAAGCTGACCTTGCGCCCCTGCGCGTCCGTTATATGGCCGTCGTCAAGCACCTGAAGGAGTATGTTGAAGACGTCGGGATGAGCCTTCTCGATCTCGTCAAAGAGTACCACGGAGTAGGGATTGCGCCTGATCTTCTCGGAGAGCTGTCCGCCCTCGTCGTACCCCACGTATCCGGGGGGCGACCCGATCATCTTGGACACGCTGTGCTTCTCCATGTACTCGGACATATCGATCCTGATGATGGAGTTCTCGTCTCCGAAGACCGCCTCGGCGAGAGCCTTCGAGAGTTCCGTCTTTCCCACACCGGTGGGGCCGAGGAACAGGAACGACCCTATGGGCCTGTTCGGGTCTTTTAGTCCCACTCTGCCTCTTCTTATAGCCTTTGCGACCGCAAGCACGGCCTCAGTCTGTCCCACGACTCTCTGGTGGAGGATCTCTTCGAGCTTCATGAGCCTCTCGCTCTCCTCCTCCGCGAGTTTCTTCACGGGGATCTTGGTCCATGTCGCCACGACCTCCGCTATCTCGTCCTCCGAGACGGTGAGCGTCATGT
>JAGDDC010000144.1 GCA_017958245.1 Lachnospiraceae bacterium | reverse complement strand
GCAGTGCGACGGAGTCATAATCGCGGAGGTGGATTTTGAGGACCCTGCGGTCATAAGACTTGTAAACAGTGAGATCCCGACAGTCACTCTCGACTACGCTTTCAACAACCACACCGCGATAGTCTCCGACAACGTGTCCGGAGTCAACGAGATCGTCAAGTTCGCGTACAAGAGAGGGCACAGAAAGATCGCCTTCATACACGGCGAGATGACAGCAGTCACTCAGATCAGGCTCGCAAGCTTCTACAGGACCTGCAAGGAGCTTGGCATCGAGGTTCCCGAGGAATACGTGATCCAGGCGACCTACCACGATCCGAACGCGAGCGCTCAGGCGACAAAAAAGATCCTCAAGCTGAAGGACAGGCCGACATGCATACTCTACCCCGATGATTTCTCTTTCATCGGCGGGATGAACGTCTTCGAGCAGGAAGGACTCTCGATCCCCGATGACATAAGCGTCGCGGGATACGACGGGATCCTCATGTCGCAGATGCTCAGGCCCAAGCTCACGACCTATCAGCAGGACGCCATCGCCATCGGCAAAGAAGCTTCAAGGAGGCTGGTGGACATAGTCGAGAACCCCAAGCTCGCCATCGCGGAGGTCGTTCAGATCCCCGGCAAGCTTTTAGAGGGCGGCACTATCAAGGATCTGACGAAAGCCTGATCCGGTCAGCCGGCGTTCATTTTCCTATACAGAGCGATGCGGTGGATCGCAAATGATCCCGCCAGGACAACGAGATATCCGAGCAGGAGGATCTTGAAGATGCTCCCTTTTAGGATGAGGAGCAGGAGAGTGAAGCTTGCCGTTCCGATCAGGTTGCCTATGAAGGATGCCTTGCTGAACCTGTAGTCCTTCGCAAGCTGCGGGAAGGGAAGAGAGAACTCTTTCTTTGACAGTGAGCGGATCACGAAGACCGCGAGAAAAGGCACGACATTTGCATAGAGTATGATATAGAGGGGGACGTTTGGAGCCTCCCTGTGAAACACGGCATAGATACAGAGCATGAACAAAAAGAGCGTGGCAAAGATCCTCGCCCATATGATGGCCTTGTTCAAGGCTATCAGGGCGAATTCCAAGCCTGCTCTTTTTAAGTTGCGCGCATCGCTGCCTTTTTCTGCGTTCTCGTTCATGACTATCATACCCCCGGA
This sequence comes from Lachnospiraceae bacterium, assembly GCA_017958245.1. The sequence continues at coordinate 3,802 of JAGDDC010000144.1, read as the reverse complement.
TTCAGTCCGGGGTCTTTCTCCCTCACGGCTCCTTCAGACAATCTGATTATAGCCTTGAACTGTTTCGGGTGTCAATCTTGGCAGCGCTTTAGCCTGAAAACAAAGGCCGGACCGCCTGCAGGAATAACACAACTCATCCCCCGGGATAACCGGTTAACAATTCCGCCTCCCCGTCCGATATAAAGGATAGGGGAGGTCTCTGCTCCTCCTCAAATTAGGTCAATGACCGAAAGGAGGCGGTTTCTGTTCCGCCGAAAAACAAAAGGCCCTAAGCCGTGGAGACGAAGCCCGCTCATTTAAACAATCACGAAACGGACAGAGTCCAAAAACACGACTACAGGAGCCGGGGCAGAATATGCATGCTCTGCGGCTTGGGCTGAAATCATAGCAACCGTACGGCTATGATCACATAACACAAGGAGGTAGTGTATGACAATCCAAACCGGCGCTGTCTTCATGGGTGCTGCTTCATCCATGGTGACGAGAAAGCGCAGTTTGTTGTCCTATACGAGCTGGGCCGGCAATATGGAAAATGCCTTATCAGCTTCTACATTGCCCCTGGCTACGGATAGCGAAAAACAAACAGAAGAAGCAGAAAAAGAAAACGTCATGACGCTCGTCGAGCAGATGGGCGCAGGGACGGGAACGGAAAACCTCTACGTGTCCGACGACGCGCCCCGGTACGAAGGCGAAGAGCTGGTAGTCTACGATTCTTTCAAGAATCTGATGAAGCTTTTCTTCCCGGGGTCAAAGGACGACAGAAGGCTGACTGTGGCGGATCTCCTCGAGCTCCTGATAGAGAGGCTCAGAGCGAAGCTCACAGGCACGCCTTTTACTACGAGAGGCGCAAAGCTCATATCCTTCAGTGAGTATGCTGAGGAAGAAACCTCAGCTTTTTATTCTGCCGGAAGGGTAGTGACAGGAGACGGAAGGACGATCGACTTCGACATAGAGGCGGTCATGACCAGGAGCTTTGTGGAACACACGGACATAAAGATCGACTACGGCGCGCAAATGCTCGTCGACCCGCTCGTGATAGCGCTCTCGGACTCCGGGATCGATGTGAGTGACAGAGAGTTCACTTTTGACATCGACGCGGACGGGGAGATGGACAACATATCGCTTTTAGGGCAAATGTGCGGCTTCCTCGCACTCGACCGCAACGGCGACGGCGTCATAAACGACGGCTCGGAGCTCTTCGGTACAAAGAGCGGCGACGGGTTTAGGGACCTGAGAGTCTTCGATATGGACGGAAACGGCTGGATAGACGAGAACGACGAGGTCTTCAACAGACTGAAGGTCTGGACGAAGGACGAGAGCGGAAAGGACAGGCTCCTTGCGCTCGGAGTGGCGGGCGTCGGCGCGATCTATCTAGGCAACGTCGCAAACGAGTTCTCTTTCAAGTCACAGGCCGAACACGAGACCCTTGCACAGATCAAAAAGAGCGGACTCTACCTCACGGAGGAAGGGAAAGCGAGGCAAATGGCGCACGTTGACTTTGCACTTTCCTGAGTTCGGATAAAAAATCCAAAAACAGCACAAAATTTCCTTTGAAAAATCAGCACATTCGTATATAATATATCCTGTATGTGTATGCATAATCACAGCTTCGGCTGTGTCATGATAAGGGTAAGGTTTTTCGAAAGGAGATTTTGAGATGATAGGTACAGACATCGGAGTGGATCTTGGGACAGCAAGTGTACTTGTTTATATAAAGGGAAAGGGCGTTGTTTTAAAGGAGCCCTCGGTTGTCGCATTTGACAGGGAATCAAACAAGATCAAGGCAATAGGCGAGGAGGCAAGGCTGATGCTCGGAAGGACTCCGGGCAACATCGTTGCCGTTCGTCCTTTGAGACAGGGCGTTATCTCTGATTATTCCGTCACGGAGAAGATGCTCAAGCACTTCATCCAGAAGGCGGTAGGAAAGCAGCGCTTCAGAAAGCCCGTCATAAGCGTATGTGTGCCCAGCGGCGTCACGGAAGTTGAGAGGAAGGCTGTTGAGGACGCTACTTTCGAGGCAGGTGCACGCGAGGTAGCGATCATAGAGGAGCCCATCGCTGCGGCGATCGGCGCAGGTATAGATATTTCAAGGCCCTGCGGGAACATGGTGGTTGATATAGGCGGAGGAACGACCGATATCGCTGTCATCTCGCTCGGCGGAACTGTAGTAAGCACATCGATCAAGATCGCAGGAGACGATTTTGATGATGCTATAGTCAGATACATGAGGAAGAAGCACAACCTCCTGATCGGTGAGAGGACCGCGGAGGACATCAAGATCAAGATCGGTTCGGCTTATCGCAGACCCGAGAGCGTGTCGATGGATGTCCGCGGACGTAACCTCGTCACAGGCCTTCCCAAGACCATCCCGGTTTCCTCCGAGGAGACCGAGGAGGCCCTGAGAGAGCCCACTTCACAGATCGTAGAGGCAGTGCACAACGTGCTTGAGAAGACTCCTCCGGAACTTGCCGCGGACATCGCGGACAGAGGTATCGTGCTCACGGGAGGCGGCTGCCTGCTGTACGGGCTTGAGGACCTCATCGAGGAGAAGACGGGTATCACCACCATGACTGCCGAGGATCCCATGACGGCAGTTGCCATCGGAACAGGCAAGTACGTTGAATTCCTGAGCGGAAACAGAGACTAGGCGGTTCGGTTCGAAGCATCCCGAACGCCGGGTTCATGCTTGATGCTTCGGATAGGAGTGTGTATGCTTCGAAGCTTATACACAGGCTGGACAGGCATGTACAACGAGCAGAAGAGGCTCGATGTCATCTCGAACAACCTTGCCAATTCAGCCACTGTGGGTTACAAGAAGGAAGGCGTCACCTCACAGGCTTTCCATGATCTTTTGACGATAAAGATCAGGGACGAGTCGGAGAACTGGCAGAAGCGGCAGATCGGCGATATGTCGCTCGGCGTGAAGATCGGCGAGGTCTACACGGACTATGGCCAGGGGTCGCTTCGAGAGACCGGTATGCCCTTTGACATAGCGATCGAGGGTGACGGTTTCTTCACTGTCAACGTGACCGATTCACAGGGAGTCGTTCACGAGCGCTTCACCCGCGCGGGAAACTACAACATGACCTACGACGGCTATCTGGTCGACGTGAACGGGTTTCATTTGCAGGGTGAGAGCGGAGACGTTCAGGTGCCCGTAGACGCGGCAAACATAGTCATAGACGGGCTTGGCGGGATCTATGCGGACGGCGAGTTCGTGGACAACCTCATCATAAAGGATTTTGAAGATTACGAGTATCTGAAGAAATTCGGAGACACGTACTACGAGCCCGTGAAGGGCGCTACCGAGAAAGACCCCTCTTGCACGATCAGGCAGGGATATACGGAACAGTCCAACGTCAACGTCATAAAGGAGATGGTCGATATGATCACCATCACGAGGGCGTACGAAGCAGGACAGAAAGTGATCCAGGCGGTTGATGATACAGTCGAGCTTTCAGTCTCCTCTGTAGGAAAGGTGTAAGGTGAGCCTATGATGAGAGCACTTTGGACAGGCGCCTCGGGCATGATCGCCCAGCAGACGAATGTCGACAACATAGCAAACAACCTCTCGAACGTCAACACGACGGGTTTCAAGAGATCGAACACACAGTTCCAGACGCTGCTCTATTCGAAACTGCAGCGTGAGGTGACGGACAAGAACGGCGACCCCAAGCCCGTCATTGGACAGGTAGGCTCGGGTGTGCGCGTGTCCGGTCTGGTCGCACAGTATACACAGGGAGCTTTTACAGAGACCGGCGGAGCCTGGGATATGGCCGCTGACGGTGAGGGCTTCTTCCAG
>JAGDDC010000143.1 GCA_017958245.1 Lachnospiraceae bacterium | reverse complement strand
GTCCACAGAGAGGGACACAACCTCGACAGGACCCGCACCCAGATCGAGCTCGTTCGCGACATGGAGCGCAAGTGGGACAAGATGAAAGAGATAGTCAACAAGTACAAGAAGTAAAAAGACGCTGATCAGATCGGCGCCAAAGCAGATGATCCGGCCGTGCGGAACACCGCACGGCTTTTCGCCATCTGCAGACGGCATGGGCACAGCTCGCTTTATGACAGCGGGAACGTGACCGTGTGGTGACAGAAAGGGGTGTCTCGATGAGAAAAGATCGGAGAATGAAAAGAATACTCGCGCCGGTGCTTGCCTTGGTGATGATCTTTACGCTCACTGCCTGCTCCGGCGGAGGAAACGACAAGACCGGGGAGGCCGGCAGGGAAGCGGCTGCAGAAGATAGGACAGGCACAGCTGGTACGGAGGACAAGTCTGACAAGCCCGACGACAGTGCAGGCGCAGAAGCTGTCGAACCCACAGGACAAAGTGAAGGCGGAAGCACGGCAGACACAGGCGATGCGGGAGAAAGCGAGGGGGAGACAGAGAAGGGGCTTCCTGATTACAGAGACAGCAAGATATCGGGGATCGATGATGATTTCTATATCTGCAGCATATCAGACAAACTCTTTGACAGGATGTACGGCCTGTCTTTCAAGGAGGACTGTACGGTTCCCAGAGAAGAACTCAGATACCTCCATGTGCTTCACAAGGACCTGGACGGTGAAACACATGAGGGCGAGATGGTCGTAAACCGCGCGATCGCGGATGATGTCCTGGACATTCTTAAAAAGCTGTACGACGCGGACTACCCGATAGAGAGGATGGTGCTCGTCGACGACTACGGGGCTGATGATGAGACCTCGATGAGGGCCAACAACTCCTCATCCTTCAACTTCAGGTTCATATCGCATACGACTGTAGTCTCAAAGCACGGCAGAGGGCTTGCGGTCGACATCAACACGCTCTATAACCCCTATATCAAGACGCTCGACGACGGGACCGATATCCTCGAGCCCGCCACCGCGGGGGATTATGTCGACAGGACGAAGGATTTCCCCTACAAGATCGACGAGAACGATCTCTGCTACAAACTCTTTACCGAGAAGGGCTTCGAGTGGGGAGGCAATTGGGTGACCTGCAAGGATTATCAGCATTTTGAGATGCCTGACAGTTTCATCGAAGCACTTGATGCGGGGAACGACTAAAGAAAAGGCTCTTTAAGCGATACTGAGGGCCGGGATCATAAAACTGCGAGAGGTAGACCATGATCGGTATCAAGGATGTTGCAAAAGCTGCGGGAGTTTCGATTACGACCGTATCAAACGTCTTGAACGGAAAGACCAACGTGGGCGAGGCCACGAGGCAGAGAGTCCTCGAGGTCTGCGAGCAGCTCGACTACGTGCCGAACGGCGCGGGAAAGGCTTTAAAGGGCGGGACCAGCAACACCATACTCTTTAACTTCAGCGACTTCGACAGGGATTTCTACCTGAGGATCATCAACGGTATCAGCGACTATGCGAGGGACAACAGCTATGACCTGATCATTTGCACGGACAAATCCTGCGAGAAGTATATGCGCAACAACTTGACATGCGGTGCGATCACGCTCGACAAGCAGATGAAGACCGAGACTCTGATGCGCGTTGCGGGCGAGCATTATCCCGTGATCGTGCTCGACAGGCTGGTAGAGCACCCCTACATAAAAAGCGTCATAGTCGAGAACTACGAGCCCATGTTTGAGCTTGTGGAGGGACTCGTGAAAAACAACTACAAGCGCTTCGCCTTCCTCGGCGGTCCCGAGTACACAGCTGACAACAGGGAGAGGTACGAGGCTTTTCTCGACGTGCTCGACAAATACAAGCTCCCCTTCCAGCAGAAGAATTATTTTACGGGGGATTACAGGGAGAAGAGCGGCTATGCGGCCGCGAAGATCATAATGCTCTCAAATGAGCTCCCCGATGCCCTGGTCTGCGCAAACGACAACATGGCCATAGGCGCCGTCAAGGCTTTCAGGGAGAACGGGATGAACGT
>JAGDDC010000142.1 GCA_017958245.1 Lachnospiraceae bacterium | reverse complement strand
TGTCCAACGGTTCCACATCACAGGGTTCCGTATGCGGTTCCACACTGTCCCTCATGGCAGCAGGCGTTCCGATCAAGAGCATGGTCGCAGGTATCAGCTGCGGTCTCGTGACGGGCGACACAGATGACGATTTCGTCCTGCTCACCGATATCCAGGGTCTCGAGGATTTCTTCGGCGATATGGATTTCAAGGTGACCGGTACCACAGAGGGTATCACAGCGATCCAGATGGATATCAAGATCCACGGACTCACCAGGCAGATCGTTGAGGGCGCTATCGCGCGCTGCCGCGAGGCGAGGATCTTTATCATGGACAACTGCATGAAGCCCGCTATCGCTGAGCCTCGCAAGGAAGTAAGCAAGTACGCTCCGAAGATCATCCAGATCCAGATCGATCCTCAGAAGATTGGCGATGTTGTAGGTCAGAGAGGAAAGACCATCAACGCTATCATCGACATGACAGGCGTCAAGATCGACATCACGGACGACGGCGCAGTATCGATCTGCGGAACCGACGCAGCCATGATGGAGAAGGCTGTCAAGCTCATCAACATCATAGTCACCGATTTCGAGGAAGGACAGGTTCTCGAAGGCAAGGTCGTAAGCATCAAGTAATTCGGTGCTTTCCTCGAGTTTGCTCCCTGCAAGGAGGGCATGGTACATATCTCCAAGCTCGCCAAGGAGAGAGTAAACCACGTTGAGGACGTTCTGACACTCGGCGATGTTGTCAAGGTCGTATGCCTCGGAAAAGACAGGATGGGCAGAGTATCCTTCAGCATGAAGGACGTTAAATAAACACGATACTGATTGAATGCGGGCAGGTCCCGCTTCGGAAGGAGGCTGTCTTTTCGGCAGCCTCTTGTTCTAGATAAGCGTGTTCACTTGGCGGTGCGGATGAGCCGGAGTGAAACACGGTACTGTATGAGGTTGATATGGCAGGTTCAGGCAACGGATCCCGTACGCAAGGCAGTGCAGGGAAACGCCCTCAGACCAGGAAAAAGGTTCCGGGAGCGAGGGAAGGACGGACAAATTCATACGACACGAGAAAGACAAGTCAGGTCCGAAGCGCCAGATCGTCAAATGATCCCGCCGCAAGGAACGCGGGCAGAAAGCCCGCCGCGACACGTGACGACGGCCGCAAGGCCCGCACAGGCGTGGATGTGAGGACACAGACCGGGAGGACAAGGCAGGCGCAGACCGCGCAGGAACCCCGTGAAAGGGTCGTGCGTGAAGAAGGCTCGTACGAGAGGGAGAACGCCGTAAGGCGCGGGATCTACCTCGTGATAGCGGGACTCATAGCGGCATTGTGCTTCGTAAGCTATCTGGGTCTCTGCGGCAAATTCGGCGACATAGTGAACGACATAACCTTCGGGTTCATGGGCAGTCTGACCTATGTCTTCCCGTTTGCGCTCTTTGGCATATCGGCTTTCTATGTCTTCACCGGGAGAAAGTGCAGGACCTCAAGGGTGGTATATCTCGTGTTGCTCGCAGTCGTGATCACTGCTCTGCTGCAGCTCGCGATAGGCGGGTACGAACCCGGACTCAAGCTCCTCGATAACTTCACTAACTCGTCCCCCGGCTACGAGGGAGGGATGAAGACCTACGGCGGACTCTTCGGAGGCGCGATCGCAGGTGTTATGTGCAGGTATCTCGGCAAGGTCGCGACCGTGGTCATACTGGTGGCGCTCGCGATCATTTTCGTGCTCCTGATCTCCGGCGAGGCTATACTTGCATACATCAGGGAGGCAAAGGACAGGCCTAAGAAGGTAAAGGAAAAACCCGACGGGAAGAACGGTGATGACGAGGAGAACGACGACATCTACGTCAACGACCGTTTTATGAGAGACGAGCCCGAGTTCAGGAAGAGGATCAGGCTCCAGTCTCCGGTGGTCATAGAGAAGGTTCCGGACAGGAGAGATCCGGACGACGATTTCCTGCTCTTTGAAGAGGACGGGGAGACGAAAGAAACTGGCTTCATAGACTCACTCAGAAAGCGCGGCAAGGAGATGCTCAGGGACAGGGACGTCACAGAGCCCGCACAGGAGAAAGAACCCTCGAGACAGGAGCGGGAAGAGATGATAAAGGCCGCCTTCGATCTTGAGGAGATCGGCAAGCGCGCCGGGCTTGAAGAGGAAGCTGAAGATGAAGATGAGGACGACAACGCCCTCTACAAGCAGGAACTCAGACGCAAATACGGCAGCAAGCCAAAGATCGATATCCCGAGGCTCAGACAGTCTCAGTATTCTGACGCGATAATCATCGGACAGCACTCGGACAGCGGATATTACGTTGACGATCCCGAGATGGCGGACGAGAGAGCAAAGTCTTTCACGCGAAGAGAAGTCGCAGAAGAAGAAAACGCGGAAGAAGCATTTGACGAGAGGCCGGCAGGCTTTGAACAGGCAGGCTTCGAAAAAGAGGAGACTTCCGTTCCGAAGGCTGCAGACACAGTCCCGGTTCCCGCTGAGACCGAAGCCGTAAAGAGACCCGCGAAGAAGGCGGAGAAATCGAGCCCCGCGGAGACGAAGGCCGCCGTGGAAGAGATCGACTCACAGGTGGAGGAAAAGGCGGCGGAGGCCGGACCGAAGTATGTCTTCCCTCCCATCACACTCCTAAAGAAGTCCTCGGGCAAGGCAAAGACTACATCCGACAGAGAGCTCAAGGAGACCGCAAGGAAGCTTGAGGAGACCTTTGAGAGCTTCGGAGTGTCGGTCACTGTCACAGATGTGAGCTGCGGACCGTCCGTGACCAGATATGAGCTCCATCCCGAGCAGGGAGTCAAGGTGAGCAGGATCACGGCGCTCGCCGACGACATCAAGCTGAACCTCGCGGCTTCCGACATCAGGATCGAGGCTCCGATCCCCGGGAAAGCAGCGGTCGGCATAGAGATACCCAACAAAGAAAACACCATGGTAAGGCTCAGAGACCTGATCGAGACCGAGGAGTTTGAAAACTACGATTCAAACATCGCGTTCGCGGTTGGCAAGGACATAGCGGGCAAGACCGTGGTGACAGACATAGCGAGGATGCCTCATTTGCTGATAGCAGGAGCTACCGGCTCAGGTAAATCCGTCTGCATCAACACCCTGATCATGAGCATCATCTACAAGGCGGACCCCGCCGACGTCAAGATGATCATGGTCGATCCGAAGGTCGTGGAGCTGAACGTCTACAACGGTATCCCGCACCTTCTGATACCTGTCGTAACAGACCCGAAGAAGGCCTCCGCGGCGCTCAACTGGGCGGTCGCAGAGATGACCAACCGCTACAACCTCTTTGCGGGAGCGGGCGTCAGGGATCTTGCAAGCTACAACAAGAAGATCGAGGAGGAGATGAAGAAGCCGAGGCAGGAAGGCGAGCCGGAGCTTCTGCTCACGAAGCTTCCCCAGATCGTCATCATCATCGACGAGCTTGCGGACCTCATGATGGTCGCGCCGGGCGAGGTCGAGGACGCGATCTGCAGGCTGGCACAGCTCGCAAGGGCTGCAGGTCTCCATCTCGTCATCGCGACACAGAGGCCATCGGTCAACGTCATCACAGGCCTCATAAAGGCAAATGTTCCGTCCCGCATCGCATTTGCGGTGTCCTCGGCGATAGATTCGAGGACGATAATCGACAGCGGCGGAGCGGAGAAGCTTCTCGGGCGGGGCGATATGCTCTTCTTCCCCTCGGGCTATCCGAAGCCCGTCAGGCTTCAGGGAGCGTTTATCTCCGACAGCGAAGTCTCCGATGTGGTTGAGTTCTTGAAGAACTCCTCAGAGTCCGCAAACACGTACAACGAGGAGATCACAAAACACATAGAACAGGCTCAGACAACGGATCTTAAGGCTCAGACAGTGACGGACGACGGAAGGGATGAGTACTTCGCCGAAGCCGGAAAGTTCATTATAGAGAAGGAAAAGGCATCTATCGGACTCCTGCAGAGGGTGTTCAAGATCGGTTTCAACCGTGCGGCGCGCATCATGGACCAGCTCGCCGAGGCGGGAGTCGTCGGCGAGGAGGAGGGCACGAAGCCCAGAAAGATCCTCATGACGATGGCCGAGTTTGAGAAGCTTGTTGGCGGGGGAGAAGAGTGAGCCTGACAGAGTATACGGAGGAGAGAGCAAACTATGAAATGTCCATTTTGCGGAAATGAGAACACAAGGGTTATCGATTCGAGGCCCGCTGAGGACGGGAGCACCATAAGACGCAGGAGACAGTGCGACGAGTGCACCAAGCGTTTCACGACATACGAGAAGATCGAGACGATCCCTCTGGTAGTCATAAAGAAGGACAGCACCAGAGAGCCCTATGACAGGGAGAAGATCGAGGCGGGAGTCCTGAGGTCATGCCACAAGAGGCCCGTGTCGATCGACATGATCACGAAGCTCGTTGACGACGTCGAGAACACGATCTTCAACATGGAAGCCAAGGAGATACCGAGCAACGTCATCGGAGAACTGGTGATGGACAGGCTCAGACACCTGGATCAGGTCGCTTACGTGCGTTTCGCGTCCGTATACCGCGAATTCCAGGATGTCAACACTTTCATGGATGAGTTGAAGTCGCTTCTTGAGAAGAAGAACTGACAGTTTGGAGGACTCCCTATGGAGGCAAGATCTGGATCGGGAAGAAGGCTTAAAGCTGTTCTTTGCCTGCTTGTCCTGACAGCCCTGCTCATCGTTCCGGGGACTTTTGGTGTCAGAGCGTACGCCCTGCCCGTGGTCGCGGACTATCTGCCGGACGAGTCGGGCGTGTGGAGGTTTAAGGAGGGCTTTGTCCATCCCATATACAACTTAAAACCCGGAGCTACGGATCCCGATATCCCCGCAAATGCGCTGGCTCCCGACCCGAAGGGACAGCTGAAAAAGACCCTCATAGACAGGAGGGAGGACGGTCAGAAGGCAAAGCTTTTGTTTGTCGGAGATCTCATGTGCCTTGCGGGACAGCAGCACGGAGCGAAGAAGAGCGGAGGCTTTGATTTCACGAGCTCTTTCAAGCTCGTTGCGCCGATATTCAACAGCGCTGACTTTGTGTGCGGCAACCTTGAGAGCCTCATATCGAAGTCAAACCCCATCACGAGCGTCCAGAAGGACATATACGGAGTTCCTCAGTGCAACGGACCTGCAGAGTACTTAAAGGCCCTCAGGACAGCGGGCTTTGACTGCCTGGTGACGGCGAACAACCACTGCTGTGACTGGGGCGCAAAGGGCATCACGGAGACTCTCGAAGAGCTCGACAAGAATCATTTCGCGCACATAGGGACCTTTTACGGATCGAAGGATGGCGAAGGAAAAGCCCGGAAGACCAAAGAAGAGAGCTACGTCATGTTCGACGTGAGGGGCATAAAGGTAGCCGTGCTCGCGTATTCGCACCTGATCAACCAGAGAGGGAAGCTCACGGCCACCCAGATGTCTGAGATGGTCGCTTGCTACGACGCTTCCAGGGTGAAGAAAGACATAGCGGCCGCGAGGAAGAACGGCGCGGAGTTTGTGGTCGTTTACTGCCACTGGGGCAGGGAGAACACGGAGGAGCTGACCGACTATCAGAAGTCGGATGCCGAGTACGTGGCGGAGTGCGGTGCCGATCTGGTCATCGGCTCACATTCGCACTGCCTTCAGAGAAAGACGATCATCACTACCAAAGACAAGAGAAAGGTGCCCTGCATGTTCTCGATGAGCAATTTCGTATCAAGCATGGGCAGGGATATAAACAACGACACGATCATACTTGATCTCTCGGTGAGCAAAGACAACAAGGGCAGGGTGTCTATAGACAAGATCGACTATATCCCCTGCCACGTGATGACCTCAGCATCCCTCGGATCCTGCTGCGTGGTCCCCACCTCAAAGAGCCTGAACGGCGGGATCGATTCGCAGGTTTTGAAAGCCGCCGAAGCGAGGATCCGAAAG
>JAGDDC010000141.1 GCA_017958245.1 Lachnospiraceae bacterium | reverse complement strand
TCCGCTTGAGGCTGTTGAATCAATAAAAGGAAAGGACATAACGCTTGTTCTCAATATGGGTGACGGCATCAAATGGACGGTCAACGGCAAGGATCTGACCGGGATCTCGAAAGATATAGATCTTGAGGTGTCTCTCGGGGTCACAAGTGTTCCGGTTTCTGTCATCAACAATCTGACGGGCGAGAGAAAGAGCGTGAACTTCACTCTTCCCGCGGATATAGGACCGGGCTTTAGGGCAGTGCTCACCCTGCCGATCGGAAAAGAGTGGGAGGGGGCATACGCCAACCTGTTCTACTATGACCGAAGACAAGAAAAGATGGAGTTCATCTCCTTTTGCAGAATAGGAGAGGACGGATGCGCGGAGCTTGAATTTGGGGCAGGCTCGGGGACAGGAGCGGCAGACCTGACAGCGGCCCTCGAAGAAGAGACAGACAACTGTTATACCGTGGTGATAGACGATCACCCGCTGACGCCCGAAACAGAAGAAGAGCCCGCAAATGAGCCCGAGCAAACAGGGAAACCCGCGGTGAAGCTCAAGGGCGTATCTGCAGACGGAAAGATCACTCTGTCATGGAACAGAGTGAAGGGTGCGGAAAAATACAGGGTATATCAGCGTGTTGGCGGCAAATACAGACTTCTCAAAGAGTATAAGTCAAAGCGCAGCCTGACACTTAAGAAGACTCTGACCGCAGGCAAAGGGAAAAAGGCCCTCAAAGTAGGGAAAAAGTACACATTTGCAGTCAGAGCTTATGTGGATGGCAAATGGACAAAGATTGGCAAGGATTCGAAGGTCACAGTCAAGGCAGAAGAGTGACCGGGAGTGCGGGGCGCGACCGGGAAAGAAAGACCTGCCCGGCATGATGACGGCGGATGATACGAAAGAGGATGGCATGAACGGAAGAGTATATCTGATAGGCGGCAGCAGCCATGTGGGCAAGACGCTGGTGGCGCAGAAGATCATGGAAGATACGATGATCCCGTATGTTTCGATCGACCACATCAAGATGGGGCTCATCAGGGCGGGGATCACGGATATCACAGCGGAAGAAGACGACGCCATGAGGGAGTACATCTGGCCCATGCTGGCGGAGATGGCAAAGACGGTGATCGAGAACGACCAGAGCCTGATCATGGAGGGCTGTTATATACCGCCTGACTGGCGCAAATGCTTAGACGAGACGTACCTTGAGCACATCAGAGAAGTCTTCATAGTCATGAGCGAGGACTATGTAAGGACGCACATCGACGATATCAAATCGTACGGGAGCGTCATAGAGCATCGCCTCTATGATGAGGTCGACTGCGAACGTCTGGTGAGATGCAGCGCCTGGTTCAAGAGCGATGCACAGAAATTCGGAAATTCGTATGTCGAGATAGACAAGGAGTACAACACCGAGAAGCTCGTTCGCGAGGTCGAGGAGAAGCTCGGGGTCATATGACATAAAAATCACCCGCTTACGGAACTTATGTAAGCGGGTGTTATGCTGTCCGGATATCAAGCTAACCGAATACTGATCTCTCCGGATGAGAGGATGCGGCGGGTTCCATCTTCCAAGGTGACTATGAGCCTGCAGTCATCGTCGATGTCATCGGCGTGAGCCCTGACGGGACCTCCTTCATCGAGGACGAGAATGTCCCTACCGATGACGGCGCTCATGGAGCGATACTGCTCAGCGACATACGATTTGTCGAAATTCGATTCTACGAATGAGTCGTACAGGCACTCAAATTCGTCAAGGACGGCATCCGCAAGGAGCCTGCGAAGCGAGCTCGATCCTCGGGCACTGTCCGAAGTTTCGCCTCTCGCATCGTGCTCTGCAGCGCTATCGCGCTTCGCCTCAGAAACTCCGTTTCCTTCAAGCGCCCCCGCTATATCTTCTATCTCAGCGGGGAAGCCCGCTTTCGGCGTCGCAACGTTGATCCCGATGCCGAGAACAACGTATCTCAAGCCGCCCGAGTTGTCGAGGGCCGCTTCCGCGAGGATCCCGCAGATCTTTCTGTCAGCTATGTATATGTCGTTGACCCATTTGATCCGTGCGTCGAGATCCGTGACTTTTCGAATTGCCTTCGCGACAGCCACAGCAGCGGCGGTCGTGATGAAGAGCGAATCCTTCGGCGCGAGGGAAGGCCTCAGAAGGATACTCATATATATGCCGGTGTCCTTGGGCGAGAAAAAGCTCCGCCCCTGTCTTCCCTTGCCTGCTGTCTGCTCGTCCGCGATCAGCACGGTGCCTTCTGCGGCGCCTTCTTCCGCGAGACGTTTGAGTTCATCATTTGTCGAGGGAAGGCTCTCAAAATGCATGATGTTTCTGTCCATGTCAGACTCCCATTTTTCTTTGCTTTTCAAGCGGTCTCTTTGCCCTCTGATTGTTGACAATCGGGGACTCTTTTTGTATAATCATTTGAACGATAAAGCGCTTTTAATTCTAAGAGCGCGGAGGGCTTCTGTCAAGAAGCCGGATTAGGCAACCGAGAGGAGATGCAAAAGGTGAAGGCAGAGATAAAGAAAAACATCATGACATATCAGGGACTTAAAGCCCTTGAGGACGAGCTCCAGGATCTGAAGGTGAACAGACGAAGAGACGTCGCTCAGAAGATCAAGGAAGCAAGAGAGCAGGGCGACCTCTCAGAGAACGCAGAGTACGACGCAGCCAAGGAAGAGCAGCGCGAGATAGAGCTCCGCATCGAGGAGATCGACAAGATCTTGAAGAACGCGGAACGAGTTGATGAGGACGAGCTCGGAGTCGAGACCGTCAACATAGGCTCGAAGGTCAAGCTCCTCGACATCGAGGCCAAGGAAGAGCTCGAGTACAAGATCGTGGGATCGACCGAGGCGAACATCCTCAAGGGGAAGATCTCCAACGAATCGCCCGTGGGCAAGGCGCTCATCGGCACAAAGGTCGGCAAGACGATCTCGGTTGAGACAGGCGCCGGCGTGATCAAGTTCAAGGTACTCGATATACAGAGGTAAACACTTCACACACAGGAAAGGGATGCCGGGGAGCTTTTTAGTGCCCCGGCATGGTATAAATATGGCAGAGAACAACGAGAAGAACGCAAATGCACAGGCTGAGCAGCAGGATATAGGCCAGCTCCTCAAGGTGCGCAGGGAGAAGCTTGCAAACCTCCAGGCGGCGGGGAAGAACCCTTTTGAGATAACGAAATACGACCAGACGCATCATTCGACGGACTGCAAGAGCGAGTACGAGGCCCTCGAGGCTGAGCTGCTCAAGGATTGCAAGGAGCCCGATGTCGAAGGACTCGACGAGGCGGCTGCGAGAGAGGCGAAGAAGGCCGCTTATGAAGAGAGACGCGCAGTCATGGACGCGCATCCGATCAGGGTCTCGATAGCGGGCCGAATGATGAGCAAGCGTGTCATGGGCAAGGCTTCGTTCTGCAACGTGCAGGACAAGCCCGGCAACATACAGGTGTATGTGGCGCGCGATGCGATCGGCGAGGAGGCTTACGGGGATTTTAAGAAGTACGACGTGGGCTATATAATCGGCGTCAAGGGCTTCGTCTTCAGGACGATGATGGGCGAGATCTCCATCCACGCAGAGAGCATAGTGCTGCTCACGAAGTCGCTTCAGATCCTTCCCGAGAAGTTCCACGGCCTCACAAACACAGATATACGTTATCGTCAGCGCTACGTGGACCTCATCATGAATGCTGA
>JAGDDC010000140.1 GCA_017958245.1 Lachnospiraceae bacterium | reverse complement strand
GGATCTTCTTCTGCCTCGGGCACAAGGTCGTCTCCCATATCGGGAACGAGGTCTTCCGCCTCTTCAGGCATGAGGTCATCTCCCATATCGGGAACGAGGTCTTCCTCAACCTCAGGAACGAACTCCTCTTCCTCAGCCTCGGGGACAAGCTCGTCTTCCGCCTCAGGCACAAGGTCGTCTCCCAAGTCAGGAACAAGGTCCTCCTCAGCTTCAGGAACGAACTCGTCTTCCGCCTCAGGCACAAGGTCGTCTCCCAAGTCAGGAACGAGGTCTTCCTCAACCTCCGGAACGTACTCCTCTTCCTCAACTTCAGGAACATATTCCTCTTCCATCTCAGGTACGAGATCATCTCCCATGTCAGGAACAAGGTCTTCCTCCGCCTCGGGAACAAACTCGTCCGAGGTATTTTTAGGCATGACGAAGTCGGACATGACCTCTTCGTTCATATCCGACTTGCGTTTCCTGTCTTTGATTGTCGGTCTGTTTGCCGGAGGCGCCGGAGTGTTGGCTATCATCGTGCTGAGAAGATCGTCGAGATACGATTCGTCAGCCTCACGCTTCACGAGCTGCTCGCAGTCCTCGCAGTACTCCAAACCCTCCGGTATCACCTTGTGGCAACGTTTGCACACCGCCATATAAACACCACCTGGTAGTTACGTTTTCTTAATCAATAATAGCCCTGTCGATGAGGATCCTGTCGATCGTCTGCACAAGCATACCGATCTCGGGCTTTGAGAGCTGGGCGTCCGCGCCGAGAGACTCGCCCTTGCGCTTCATTTCCTCGTTTACGAGTGACGAGAAGATGATGACGGGAACGTCCTTCATGTTCGGGTTGTCCTTGATGAGCTTCGTCAGTCTGTGACCGTCCATCATGGGCATCTCGATATCTGTGATGACGCATTTGACCTTGCTGAGCACGTCGCCTTCCTTCTCGTACTCGCACATCTTGTCCCATGCTTCCTGACCGTTCATGGTCACTGTCCTGTTCGTATATCCGGCCTTCATGAGCGAATCGTTGATGAGGCGCGAAAGCAGAGGCGAATCCTCCGCGATAAGTATCGGAGCGTTGTTCCTCTGGCGCTCGCCGAGGGAATCGATATCTGAAACCTTGAGTCCCGTCTCGGGGCTGATATCGGAAACTATCTTCTCGAAGTCAAGGATGACTATGAGTTTGTCCTTGAGCTTGATGATACCTGTAGCCACACCGTTTCCGGAGTTGCTGATCGACTCGTCGGGCTTGGAGATGTCTGCCCACGAGATCCTGTGTATTCCGAGAACACTGTTTACATGGAAACCAATGTTTAACTTGTTGAAATTCGTGACAATATACATGTCAGTCTTCTCGGTGTTGCTGGGCGGAAGATTGAGGCTCTTCCCGAGGTCAACGATCGTGATGATCGCCTCACGCGGCATATAGATACCCTCGATGCAGGGATGCGCGTTGGGGATCGCGGTAGGCTTCTTGTAGGGAACGATCTCCTTGATCTTCGCCACATTGATACCGTAATGGTTTGGTCCTACAGCAAATTCAAGGATCTCAAGTTCGTTGGTTCCGCTTTCTAGTAAGATGTTAGTTTCCATGTAAGGTACCTTGCCGCAGGCATGGTGCGCATCGGTGACGTGCCTGCCGCGACACCGATGAAAGCCTGAAAGCAGCTCAAGCTTTAGCTCCGATATATGTTTTGTTTAAAAAGAACTCAAAGGGAAACTCTGTCCCGGTCATTTGATCTCTACTGAGGCTTCTTTGTCCTCAGCGATCACGTGAAGGATCATGTGCGTATCGACGTCCTCCGCGTCTATGAAGAAGACCAAACCCGCGTCATAGACTGTCTCGGGAGCGACTTTCGTGTTTATGAACTGTATGTCGTTCTCGAGGAGCGAAGTCTTCGCCTCCAGCCTCTCGCCGTCCTCAAGCTCGAGCATATAGGTCAAATGAAGCTTTCCCGTGTCCAGCTTCTTCTCTTTCGACGCACCGTTCGCCAGCGCAAACTTGAGAAGCAGTATCTTGCCGCCCTCAGGCGCAGTCAAAGGGAAATACTCGGTCCCGGTTACGTACTCGTCCAGCGTCTCGTACCCCTCGTAGGATATCTTCACGTTCTTGATGGGGAACATGTCGCCGAGCTCGTACTGCGGTTCAGGTTCAGGTTCAGGCTCAGGCTCGGGTGTTACGGAGGGATCCGTGCCCTCCGTCGGTTCAGGTTCCGGTGTGACCGTGGGTTCGGGTGCCTCCGTCACTTCCGGCTCTTCCTTCGCCCTCTCTTCCTCGGCCCTTCTCTCGACCTCCGCCTCGTAGTCCTCACGATACATAAGCCTGGGTTTGTAATTGCGGTCGTACTTCAGGAGCAGATGCGCCGCGTACTCGGCTATGGCGTCCGATTCCTTTTCAGTGAGAGTGATCTTGCTCAGGGAACACCCCGCAGTCGTCAAAAGTACGCACAAGACGACAGACAAGATCAGGTACTTCCTTTTCACTTTATAAACCTCCAAGCTCAAAACTGTCTAATACCAAAATTGTTTACACTTTTTTGCTATTTTCAATATCATAACACTTTTTTGCAAATATGTAAAGTTTATTGTTAAATTATTCGCAAAAACTGTCTCCTTTTCCACAATCAAGTTCAAACCAGAACTCTACACCGTTTACGTGATTGATCGCTCCGCATAGCCTGTTGTGCGAATCCATGACTGCTTTCACTATGGAAAGGCCGATCCCGCTGCCTCCGTACTCTCTGGTCCTCGCCTTGTCCACCTTGTAGAACTTGTCCCAGATCCTGTCCATCTCCTCCTCGGGTATCTGCTCTCCCGTGTTGAACACGGAGACTCTTACGATATCCGAAGAGACCGTGAAGCTCACCTCTATGATCCGCTCTCCGTCGATGTGGTTCATCGCGTTGCTCACATAGTTTGTGACGACTTCCTCGATCCTGAACTGGTCAGCCCAGACATACACCGGCTCTCTGTCCTCGACCCTCACCTCTATGTCCTTCTGTTTCGCTATGATGTCCGTCGAGGCTATGACTGAGTTTACGAGCGCCACTATGTCGAAGCGCTCCATGCTCATGTCGTTCCTGCCGAACTCGATCTGGTTGAGCGTGAGGAGCTTCTTTACCATGGAGTTCATCTTGAGCGCCTCGTCTATGATGACGTCGCAGTAGTAATCCCTGCTCTCCGGGTCCTCCGCGATCTCCTTCAGGCCCTCAGCGTAGCCCTGGATCAGCGCTATGGGGGTCTTCAGCTCGTGTGAGACATTTGACAGGAACTCGGTCCTCATCTCGTCGATGCGGGTCATCTTCTCGTTGTCCTTCTGGAGCTCGTTGTTGGCGGTCTTCAGCTCGATGATGGTCTGTTCGAGCCGCTTGGAGAGCATGTTGATGCTGCTCCCGAGCTCGCCTATCTCGTCCTTTCGCCCGCCCGTGTACTTCTGCTCGAAGTCAAGCTCCGACATCCTTCCGGCTATCTCAGACATGTCCCTGATAGGCCTTGCAAATGACCTGGACAGGATATACATAGCCACGGCTCCGAATGCGACGATGAAGATCCCGACTATCGACATGAACTTGTTCGAGATCGACGCGCTCTCCTGGATGCTGTCGTAGTTCGCCCTTATAAAGACCATGGTCCCGTCTTTTAAGTAACCGAGAAGATCCATATAGTAAGCTCTGTTTGAGTTCTCATACATCTTGTAGATGTCAAAGCTCCCCTCTCTGGAGTCGAGAAGCTCGATCTGATCGTTGTTCTCGAGGCCGAGCCCCGCGAAGATATACAAAAAGAGAGCGTCCTTGACCCTCTCATACCGCTTCGTCCGCGCGTCCTTCAGATAGGTAGAGCTCGGGTACAGGAACCTAATGAAAGGCCCGTAATCGTCGCTTCCCTCACTGATCAGATATATGTTGAGACCGTATGCGGTCTCTACGCTCTCTATCCTGTTCGAGGTCTCCTCGTCAGTGTAGTCGTCCCCGACAGCCTCGACGGTCTCTGCGAGCTCGTCGTAGCATCTCGAGAGCGAACCCTTCTTAACCTTCTGGTAGTAAGCCTCAAGAAAAAAGATGTTCACCAGCAGGTAGGCCGATATAAGAAGGACCAGCAGTCCCACCAGGATGAGCGTCAGTTTTACTCTAAGCGAATGCTTCATACAAAACCCCTGTCATGCCTCAAACTTGTATCCCATGCCCCAGATAGTCTTGATGTACTCTCCCTTCTCTCCCATCTTGCTGCGCAGCTTCTTGACGTGGGTGTCTATGGTCCTCGCGTCGCCGAAATAATCGTAGTTCCACACGTTGTTCAGGATCTTCTCACGCGAGAGCGCGACTCCCCTGTTCAATATGAAATAAGAGAGAAGCTCGAACTCCTTGACCGAGAGGTCGATG
This sequence comes from Lachnospiraceae bacterium, assembly GCA_017958245.1. Next base: position 44 of record JAGDDC010000140.1, on the reverse strand, counting down.
GTCCTGCCGTCTATCTTCACGATGTGCGCCGTCTTGTCAATGGT
>JAGDDC010000139.1 GCA_017958245.1 Lachnospiraceae bacterium | reverse complement strand
TCCGTGTGGTACTTCCTTCCTTTCTCCATGAAGGCCATGACGTAGAGCATCACCGCTCCCACGAAGAAAAGCACCGCGCATATGATCTGAGCCGTATCGCCCGACACGCCGAAGTTCACCGGGGCTTTGACAGCCTTCTGTGCACTGAAGAACGACGAATCGTCGCCCGCTCCCGTGAAGATGTGTATCATCGTCGAGATGAGGGCTGCAGACAAAAGTATCGCCTGCGCGAAAGCATATCTGATCAGGCAGACCGACGCTCTCCTGTGCCGGCCTATCGTGAGTCTCTCTTTCGCCTTCGCAAATGATACCACCGAGACGAGCAGCACGATAAAGATTATGAACGAGAGTGCCTCGGGCAGAAAGACGTACACCACCCTGTTGCTCGGCGATTCCGCAAGCATGGCGATAAAAGCCGCCACCGCAGCGAGAAGATACAGCACACAGTATATGACCTTTGCGCGCTTCATGGCTGCGGGATCATCAGGCACGTGATAGTCAGCCACATAAACTCTCTCGAGGCGCTTGTTCCCGTTCTCCTCCTTGATCTGTATCTCGAAGCCGTCGTACGGCCTCTTCTTGAACAGCCTGTACTCGTCGCGCTCTAAGCTGCTGCGATTCTTACTCTCCCCGTTTTCTTTTTTCTCAAACAATCCCATACATCGTTCCTCTTTCTTGTGCTCTCTCTACTCATTTGCACATCACAGCCTTCATCCGGCAGGATATGCCTTATCGTATCTACCGCGCTGCGCTTCTCTCAGCCTCACACTTGGCTATAACGCGCTTTGCCATATCGGGATGGTTGCCTATCACGCAGTCTACTCCCTTGAAGAACAGATCCCTCACGGTCTCCTCGTCGTTGACCGTGTAACAATAGATCATGCGGCCGTGGGCCTTGATCTCGGCAACGTTCTCCTCGGTGAGTGAATAATACTCAGGGTTATAGCTGTCCACACCGTGGCGCTCCGTATATGCACCCGCATCCATGATCCAGGCCTCTGTGAGAAAACCCGTCTTGAGCTCGGGCGCTATCTTCTTCATCCTCATAACCGAGAAATGATTGAAGCTTGAGATCAAAACCCTCTCCTCGAGGCCAAACTCCTTCACCATGTCATAGACAGCCTGCTCGATGCCCGGATACTCAAACCGCCCCGTCTTGAGCTCGATGTTGGTCTCAAGGCCTGTGTCCGCTATCATCTCAAGATACTCGCGAAATGTAGGGATCTCCTGTTTCCCGTATACTCCCGCAAACTTCCCCGAGGCATCGAGACGCTTTAGCTCCTCCAAAGTGAAATCCTTTATGAAGCCTTTCCCGTCCGTGGTCCTGTCGACCTTCTCGTCATGGCAGATCACAAGGACTCCGTCCTTCGAGAACTGGACGTCGAGTTCGATCCCGTCCGCTCCCGCCTTCACCGCGTTTCTGAAGGCGATCATCGTGTTTTCCGGGTATTTGCCCGAGAACCCTCTGTGTGCATAATTCTTCATGGTCACATCCCCTTTCGGCGCGCACGCCGCATCATTTCACCAAGTGTATTCTAACTTATTCTCTTTATTTCGTAAAGAAAACCTGACGACAGTCTTATTATAATTTACTTAATCTATGTTTTTTTTCGAGATAAAGTAAATTATGTTCGGGTTGGGTTGATCAGATCAGTTTGGTTATCTTTAGAAACCTTGGCCGGTGATTCCTTAGGCTTTGATCGTCACATCGCCTGATTTTGAATCCGCCTCGATCTCACTCTCGGGCGTCCCAAAGTTCACAGTCAAGCCTCTCGACCCTAACCTTGAGTCATTGCCAAATGATGCAGACGCATCGCCCGAGATCGTCGATATCCTGCCTCTGTACCCGCGGGAGTTCTCGAGAGTCAGCGCCACGTCACCGCTGATCGATTTCAGCTTCGCCCTGACAGGTGAGCTCACCCTCGCCGCTACGTCACCGCTCGTCGATCTGATACTCATGTCCTCTGCAGGTCCGACGTAGATGGCGTCTCCGCTCACTGTGCTCATTTGTGCGAGAGAGGCTGCTCCGCTCCTGAAAGCCACGTCGCCGCTGATGCTGTCTGTCACGATATTGCGCACGTTGACAGCTTCAAGCTCCACATCCCCGCTCTTTGATGAAAAGTGAGCCTCCTCCGCATGGGCCGACACGCATTTGATGTCTCCGCTGGCAGTCTTCATCTCGAGCTTGCGGGCATCGAGATCCCTTCCATCCAGATCACCGCTCATCGAGGAGATCGCAAGCTCGTCACCTCTGATCCCCGCGCAGTCTACATCCCCGCTTGCGGAACGGATCTCAACCCTCTTCATGTTGTCCGGAACATCCACTCTGAGCTCCAGACCGACGTTGTTCACCATCTGGAAGAACCAGCTTCTCGCTTCCTTCCTCACAACTTCCACTATAAGCGCATTTCCCTCTACATGGTGCTCGAGCTCATAGGCAAGCTGTTGCTTCCTGGAACCCGAGTTCCTAAAATCCAGCCCTATCTTCTCTCCTGCCGCCTTCCTCACGATCACGTCTGCGCTCAGACCGTTGACCACCAGAGTGTCGATCTTTGTCTGCGACCTCTGTCCCGTTTGTTCGCCATCCTGCGTGACCTCAGTGTATATCTTTGCGCTGTCTGTGGCGCGCTCTGCTGTGTTTTGAGCGCGCCCGTCTTCTGTGCAGACCCCGTCCGGTCT
>JAGDDC010000138.1 GCA_017958245.1 Lachnospiraceae bacterium | reverse complement strand
TGACCCTGCTTATCTTGCTGCCCTTGAGCGTCACTACAGCGTACACCTTGGAGGTCTTCGCGCTGATCTTCACAGCCTGTACCGTGTAGGTGCAGGGGTTCTTCTTGAGCTTCGCGTTCAAAGCCTTAACGAGCGCTTTTAACTTCGTGATACCGTCATCACCCAGCCCCGCCTTCTTAGCCTTGTCCTCGTCGAGCTTGACCTTCGCATAGAACGAAGCCTTCTTGCCGGATCCGGTCTTGTGCAGGTTGTTCTTGTTCACATAGGTGATCTTGTAGAGATCTTCGGCCTTGTACAATCCCGCGGTTACCGCTGTCTCGTTGTAGAGATCCGTGAGATCTATCTCGTAGCCTAAGTCCTCCGGTTTGATCTTCTTGCCCGTGTAGGTGATCTTCTTGTCAGCGACCATATCGACGTTCAGGGTGATCTTCCTGCCCTTATGCGTCACCGAAGCCGCAACACTCGTCTTCTTCTGACCCTTGCCTGCCTTCAGATCTTTGCCGGGTTCATTTCCCGGCTTGCCCGTCTCGGTCCCGGGCTTGTCCGTTCCGGGATCGTCCGTCGTGTCATCCCCTGTCTCTATGGGCCTCTCTTCCACCGTACCTCTTGCGATCTCGGTATCTCCGGAAGTGAGCACAGACTCGTTGTCGCTTGACTTGATGTCCACGCCTTCGCTGATGTCAATCCCCTCAAACGTCCTGCTGCCGGTAGCTCCCGATACCGTGATGTCGACCTTGTTGTCCGAACCTGTGCCTGTGCCATCGCCTGTCGTAACACTGGCTCCATCTTTTTGGGGCGCGATCGTAACCTCACCCTCGCCCAGCTCTACGGTCGTTCCGAAGATATCGCTCTTTGTCTTGTCCGATGCAACTGCGAGAGTTCCTTTGTTCTCGCCGTTCTCGTCCTTTATGCTGCCGTCGTTCTTCGCGGTGACGGAACCGTCTTCGTTGATAGCGATCTCATTTGCGCCGCCGGTTATGAGTGCAGTGATGTCGTTTGTCTGTATGCTCACGGGCTGTCCGTCACTTTTCTTTATCCTGATCGTTCTGCCGTTCTCAAGCGGCACGAGGATCATAGTCTCGTCGGTTCCCTCGTCCATCTCTGCAACCACCTCAAGATCACCCGAGACATAGCCGTCACCCACCTTAGCGGTGAGCCCGCCCACGATCATCTCCACGCCGCCTGTCAGGGCGATCAGGGCGTAACCCACCGGGATCTCGGGATACGAAGGGTAGGTCATCTGAGCGTTGTATGCATCCTTGGCCTTCTCGATGGGCTTGATATAGATATCATGAGAGTACCATGAAGATGATGCTTTCCCATCCTTCGTGATGTAGATATACCTCTCCGCTTTCGGTTCGTTGGGGTCATATACGGTCACCTTGTAATCATCGTTGCCTGTGTCCTCGGCTTTGAACGCAAGCACCGCGTGGCCGCATTTGATGGTCCTGCCGCTCGAATAATCATCGTAGTTGAAACCGACCACCACAGGGTTCTCAGGATTGTCTAAAAGTGACTTTACAAGCGCTTTGGCGTTCTTTTCGCTATTCGGGATCGACCCGCGATTCTGCAGGAAAAACCTCTTGCGTTCGAAATTGCTGATTAACTGGTAGAACTCTATATAGTTAGAAAGCTTGCGATTGTTCTTGGGACTCTTTAACTCGTAAGTCTGCTCAGCACCACCGACCTTGTCAAGCCCGATCTTGCCCTCGAAGATCAGGCCGCTCATGATCGACATTCCCCTGCAGCTGCCTTGCCACTTACCGTTCAGCCATATGTTGATCGCAGCGATCTGGTTCTTGTCGCGGCCTGAGATCATGGCGTTGTAACCGATATCATCGAGCAGGAAGCCCTCCGTGCCGTCCGCAAACTTCCTGTCTGCGACTATCTTCGGGCGCTGAGGTGCGGTGCCGGGCGCAGTGTTAAAGAAAGCCATGTGTTCGTTCACAAAAGCAAAGTTGTCGTGCTTTATCCTGTATTCTTTCTTCTCCTTCGGCGGCCCGTCAAGGAGACTGAAAAAGAACTCCCATCCGATCCCCTCATCCCAGTCGGCTACCGGTTCTCTTCCGACATATCCTGTCCCCAATCCGCCCAAATAGACCTTATCCCATCCGTTGATGCGGATCTCTCCCCCGGGATATTTGCCGGAATCTCCGTTCCACGAGTAGCCGTCAACATCAAACTTGGGCGTGTCCCAGACCAGGTTATGAAGCTCGAATGCAGTCTTGAGCCCTTCGTCAAACTTGTCATACGTGACGTCGGCAGTCAAATGCCCATATTTGGAACAATTCGATTCAAACTTCTCAAAAGACTCTATTATTTCAGGGTACTCTTCCAGGTAGTAATACCAAGTATCGTCTTTTATTTGTTTGATGTCCCTGCGTGTAAAAGTGACGTCTGCTTTCTTTTTCGTCCTGTTTACAGCCACATCGATCTGAATTACATATGAGCCGATCTTATTAAAATATAATGTTTTGGTCGCCTGATAATACAGTATCTCGTCCTTTTTCCCTGCCTTCGCTTCGGCTCCTGCAGCGGGCACGATGCCAAAGAGCATCGCTAAGATGAGCAGTATCGCTGTTATCCGTATCTTCTTCATGGCGTGTGTCCTTTCTTCGTTCACGTCACTTTCGCCGGCGGGTTTCCCGCCCGCCGGCACTGTGTCAGCCCGGTTACTCCTGCACCGGGCAGCTGCTTCGTTGTCCCGCCCGCCGGCGCTATGTCATTACCCTTCTTAGTACTTTTCCTTCACGAGATAGTAGATTCCTGCGGGATCATCGTACTGTATATACATCTCATCAAGCCAGTCGGTCGTGAGATTGATGCATCCGTTGCCGTAGCATTTGAAGATGAAGCTGCCGTCGGATGCTTCGCTCTCGCTTGTGATGTCTATCCACAGATTCCGCGTCTTGTCCGTGTAGTTGTAGGTCGTATAGTTGTCCTGCTTGGCTCCGGTCGCCAAAGTAAACAGCTGGAATGAAAACTTGCCGGACTTCATGCCGCTGTCGATATAGAACACGGCCCTGCCGTCGGAGCGGACGTACTTGCCGGAAGTAAAGTACTTCTTCCCGTAACCGTTGCCCTCGGTCTTCCAGCTCCAGTCCTTCGGCTTGTAGCCTGTCATGTCAGGGGTGTCTGCAAGTATCGTCCCGCTCGGCCCATATTTCAGTCCCGAATCGGAGGCGGAAGCCGCCTTCACTGTCACACTCCCGGTGAAATCGCCCTTGCCCGTGATCACTACGGTGCCCTTTGCAG
>JAGDDC010000137.1 GCA_017958245.1 Lachnospiraceae bacterium | reverse complement strand
GGTATCTTGAGCGGGAACGCCCTCGTCGTCGAAGAAGTAGGATGCCACCTCGTCGATGGTCGAAGCGCCGTCACGCATGGTGATCAAAGGTGAAGCCACGTACTCGCCGAGGTATTTCTTTGCGAGCGCCCTGTCCTTCACGAACATATCCATCTCGACACCGTGGCCGAACGCCTCGTGTACGATCATGCCCGTAACCTCGGGAGTGCACACGCACTCGTATTCGCCGGGAGTGATGCTCTCACTGTCGAGCAGCTCGATCGCCGTCTTGCAGGCGTCGTCAAGCTTGGCCTCAAGGCCGTCCAGGACCTCGAGCCCTCCGAGCAGCGAAACGGGGCGGTAGCAGGACTGTACTTCGCTCGACCCCTCCTCCTTGCTGAGCGCAACCACGTGAGCACAGGTCCAGAGAATGTTCTGCGTCATGTCGCGGTTCTTCGAGAGGAACATCTTCGAATAGCGCTGGTACGAGCAGCTCACCGAGCAATCGATGATCTTCGGATCGTACTTTAAGCCTTTCTCCGAGATCTTGGTGAGCTTCTCAATGATCTCCCTGTCGTCTGCCTCCTCGGGGTCGATCTCGCACTCCGTGCTCTTGTCGAGAACGAGTTCCTCGTCGGGGAGCCTGTCGTATTCGCTCTCTTTAACGCCCTCGGGGATCCTGTCCTTCAGGGGCATCAGGCTTGACCCGATCTTACTTACGATCTCATCTACGGTCTCCTCCGATATCTCGGTAAATGAGTACTCTCCGTATCCCTTGTTGTCATAGACCTTCACCACGAACCCACGGTCGCAGCAAAAATCGTCTTCCTGGATGCTTGTCGTCGTCTTCGATCTGCGATATGCCTTCCCCTTCGCATCACACGCGAGTATCGACGCGTATGAATACTCGGAAAGAAGCTTACCGAGCAGCTCTTTGAGCAACGGCTTCTTCTCTTTTAAAAACAAACTTTCTTTTACTTTCATGTTTAACTCCTTTTCTAACCAATACTTATCTTGGTATTCCGTTCGGTATGGTCACTATGAATGTCGTTCCCTCGCCCGGCGTCGAGTTCACATGTATGTTGCCCCCATGGGAGGCTACGATCAGCTTGGCTATGGACAGCCCAAGCCCGTGACCACTGATGTTTCTGCCTCTGACCTCATCCGACCTGAAGAACCTCTCGAAGATCTTGCCCATATCCTCCTTGCTCATGCCGATGCCGGTGTCTTCGATCGCAAGTGTCAGATTGCCGTGAAAATTCTCGCAGGAGACCATGATCTTGTCCCCGGGATGCGAGTATTTTACCGCGTTGTCCATGAATATCCTGACCAGCTGCTTGATGGACTGGCGGTCCCCCATGATGCTTATGTCATCGAGTCTGGGCGTCTCAAAAACCCTGTCCTCGGCGATCATTTCCATCTCCTTTACGAGCTCCTCGACCACAGGTCTCACGTTGAAGATGTCCTTCTCGAGCTTGAGCGTCTTCTTGTCATGCCTCGAGAGGAACAGCAGCTTGTCCACAAGCTCCTGCATGTCCTTCGACTCATGGAGTATAGCCTCTATCGACTCGTTTAAGACGCTCTCGTCACTGCTTCCCCAGCGCTCGAGCATCTCCGCATAGCCTCGTATGACTGCGATCGGCGTCCGAAGCTCGTGCGAGGCGTTGGATACGAAGATCTTCTGGCTCTCATAGGATTCCTCGAGCCTGTCGAGCATCGCGTTGAACACTTCCGCAAGCTCCCTGAGCTCGGTGTTCATCTCGTAGGACTTGAGCCTCTCCGTGTTCAGCGTGTTTATGGTCATGCTGTTGATCGAAGCCGTCATGTCCGCGATCGGTCCGAGCATCTTCTCTGCGTCGTTTCGCGACCTCTTCGTGGCGAAGATCACGATCACGAGGTAGGCGATCGCAAGATAAGCCATGAGGCTCATCATACGCCGAAACTCCGTCGTGAGAGTGTAGGACAGCTTCACCGCAAATGTCCTGTCCGCCTCTATGGTCATGGTCTCGACGTAGATCAGGTTGGTCGACCCGTCGCGGCTGTCAAGATGAAAGCCGTTCGACGGAACGGATCCGTCCTCCTCCGCGGGGATGTTTGAAAAAAGCTCCGTCCCATCGCTGTCCATGATCAGCAGAAGTATGTTCTGTGCCTTGAGTTCCTCCTCTGCCTCGTGGAACGTGACCGTCCTGTTCTCCATCTTCGCGACCACATTTGAAGCATAGTCCGTGTAGGCTTTCTTCGCGGCAAACATATAGAAGACCACGAAGAACAGGAAGAACACCAGCCCGCCGAGCATCGCGTATCTGAAGAAGCTCACCGCCGTCCTGAGGCTCATCGACATCCTGACCCTGTTCTTCACGGAGCTGATGATCACCTTGAAGATGTTTTCTTTTTGATTAATGCCCATTGTCGTCCTTTATGATATAACCGACGCCGCGAACGGTGTGTATCATGTGTATGCCGAACCTGTCGTCGATCTTCTGGCGCAGATATCTCACGTATACGTCGACCACGTTGGTCTCGCCGAGATAATCGTAATCCCAGACGTTGTTCAAAAGCTGCTCCCTCGAGAGCGCTATGTTGCGGTTCCTCAGGAGGTATTCGAGCAGCTCGTACTCCTTTCTCGTGAGCGTGAGTTCCTCTCCGTCGTAGCTCACGCTGTGCGCGGCCGTATCGACCTTGAGGCTTCCGTAGGTCAGGTCCTTGTCGTCCTCCCTGGCGCCTCCGGAGTGCCTTCCGAGCGCCACTCTGATCCTCGCGAGCAGCTCCTCTATGGCGAAAGGCTTGGTCATGTAGTCGTCCGCGCCCATATCGAGGCCGGCGACTTTGTCAGTCACGTCATCCTTTGCCGTGAGCATGATGATCGGCACCGAGGACTCCTGGCGCACCCGCCTGCAGACCTCTATCCCCGAGAGCCCGGGGAGCATGATATCGAGGAGCACCAGATCCGTATCGGGCAGGAGAGCCTTCTCAAGGCCCGTGCGCCCGTCATTTGCGATGTCAACCTCGTAGCCCTCATGCTTGAGCTCGAGCTCGACAAACCTCGCGATCCTGGGCTCGTCTTCAACTATAAGTATCTTTGACATGTGTCTTCTCCTTTCGGGGTCCGCGTTCTACCCCGCGTACATGATCCCATCAAATATGTCGGGCACGTCGACTCCGTTTATCTTCTCGGGCCATGAGTGCGTCTGAACGTAGAAGCTCACGAGCTGTCCGCTGTCAGTCTTTGCGACCACCCCGTCCATATCCGTCACGTAGAGCGGGGCGATCTTTGTCCCGGGCGTGAGCGTAATGGGCTTCCTCGCGTCGAAGTCGTCTCCTTCGAACACCTCGAGCTCCTTCAGGAGCACCAGCTCTTTCTCGTAACTGTAGTTCATGTGGCCCAGCAGATTCACGAGCTTCCCTTCGGCAGTGAGCTCAAACTCTCCCGTGAAACCGCTCGTTCCCAACATGTCGCGGTAGTTCGAGAGCTCGATCTTCTCAGGTCTGTAGCAGGGCACGCAGTAGAAAGATGTGCTGTCGTCCAGACTCTTCTCAACACTTGCAAACCCGTAGCCGTAATGTTCACAGGGCACCACACCGCCCGCGGTGAGCCTGTAGGTATATAACGTCTCGTAATCGTTCTCCGCGCCGGCAATGATCATGAGTATGTCCGTGTCATTCTCTGCGACCCTGAACAAATAAGCATCGAAAGAGAGGCAATAAGTGTCCTCAACCTGTGTGTTGCCGTTTACCGTGATAGAGAAACTCTCGATGTCGTTGTACTCGTTCCTTGTGCTCTGCAGTATGATCTCATCGACCTTGCCGTCGTCTCCCACGTCGTAATAGTTGCGCTGATACTGCTTCAGGCTGTAACTGTAGCTCTCAGGCATCTCGAGGAGCTTCGCGTCAAAAAGGGTCTCGTTCCCGTCATAGGGTATCACGACGGTCAGTATCCCGTCCGCAAATGATGCCAGCTCGTAGGGGTTGAATATGGCGACGAGCCCTGTGTAATCGACGTACCATTTGAGCATTCCGTTCGCCGTCTGCTCTGAGATGATGTTCTTGAGCTCCTCCCCTTTGAAGAAGAGGACATCTTCGTATCTATCCTCAACCGCCTCGCAGATCAGTTCGCCGAGTTTCCCCCTGTCGGTCACTACTTCTTCGAGTCCCAGCAGCTTGCCGCTTTCGGAGTTATAGACGTAGCCGCTGTCCCCGTACATATCGTGCACTCCGCCGGCGTAGTAGCTCGAACTCTCGACTATGCTCACCACACTTGAGTCCGCGCGTGCGACCCTGAGCTCAGCTTCGTCGAAGTATTCGCCCGCCCAGGTCTCCTCCTCCATGAACTTGCGCTTCTCATCCGCAAGCCTGTCCTTGGTATCCTCCGCAATGTTCACCCTCTCCTGCGTGAAAGTCTCAAAAGTCTTCGCAAGCTGGGGAAATGCGGCAGCGTCCTCGTCATCGAGGAAGATAGTCGGGAAGATAACACGCGAAAGCGTCGTGCCTTCCTGATAGACTCCGTCGTAACCCCGGCCGACCATAACTCTCAGCATGACCGGTCCCTCGGGCTCAGGCTCGGGCTCCTGTGTGGGCTCGGGCTGTGCGGGCTCCTGCGTGGGTTCAGGCTCTGCCGTGGGCGTCACATTTTCCTGCGGGTCGACCACCACTGCTGTCTGATCGGGTCCGATCGGAGGAAGCTGCTCTCCCTCCCCGCTGCATCCGGCAAGCATAGATCCTGCAAAGACTATCGCAAGCAAAAGCGCCGCATATCTAAACATTGATATCTTCTTCATACTCTCATCCCTTTCCCCTGACACGACAAGTCCGCGTCTTATTCATGAGGCATTCTCATGCCCATTTGGTCTAATTGTATCATTT
>JAGDDC010000136.1 GCA_017958245.1 Lachnospiraceae bacterium | reverse complement strand
ATCGTTGTAGAATTGTTCTATGCCGTATGCCCCGGCATTTCCCTTGTTTGTAAAACCTATCACGTGCGAAGCGAGGCTTCCGGCGGGATACTCACGCCTATACTCTTCCTCGAACCACACTCCTTTCACGTACCTCTGCTCCTTGTGATCCTCCTCTACTCTCTCGTTGAAGGCGTTCACCCTCTCGAAGGTCTCCTGTTTCCTAAGTACCACGTAGGAGCTGTTCGGCTTCTCCTCAAGAATCTTCTCGATCTCAGACCTTTCAAACCCGAACACGTCCACGAGTGCCTCGATCGTGGGCTCCACGTAATAATCGAAGGTCAGAACGACCTTCGGGTCCAGGATCACGTTGTAGACCTTCACGCTCCTTGCGAGAGCTATGCCGTTGCGGTCATATATCGTACCCCTCTGATAAGGGAGCGAAGTGTTGACGTAGGTTATCTGCTGGGAGAGCACGCGCTTTGCGTAGGTCTCACCCTTCTCGTTGTTTATATATATGAGCCTTCCGATCAGAACCCCCATCAGGATCAGGACTATGATGATCACTATGAAGATCTTGTTCCTCATGAAATCCTTGACCTTGGAAGGCTTGCCGTTGTTCTTCTTCATTTGACAAACCTCAGGAACTTTTTTTCTCATTATAATCCAATCAAAACTTTTTGTAAAAGGGAGCGGCATATATCTAAACGATACACGCCGCCAAAGGAGGTTTATTCTCTTGAAATGTTTTGTCTAAGGGATCAGGACATCGAGGATACCTTTCCCCGACTCCTCGGGCATCTGCTCGTACTGCTTTACATAGCCGCTGTCAGATACCTGGTACGAAAAAGTAGTGTTCTCGTTGGGATATACCATGCCGAGTCTCGTGACAGCGTATGAGAGAAGATACTCGCTGTCCATGGGTTTGTTGAGTTCCGCGAGCTCGCTGCTGTTCTTGCTCCTCAGTGTCTGAAGCTTGCTTTCCATGGCGGTTACCTGCTTGCCTGTCTCGGAGAGCTCAGCCTTGGTTCCGAGGTACCTGTAGCACGTGAACACGAGCGCAGCTACCGCGATCATGAGCATGAGGACATGCATCATATCTATGTTCCAGACTCTCTTTAGCTTGACCTCAGGTTCGCTGACAACCTCGGGTCTGCGCGCAGGTCTTCTGTCGGGTCTGCTCTTTGCGCGGGATGTCTGTCTCCTCGCGGGGGCAGGCTCCTTCTCGAGGGGTTCTGCGTAGAGCTCCCTGTAAGCCTCCTCGACAGACTCGTCAAACAGGTCGAGGTCGTCATCATACAGATCGAGCTTTCTCGCTGCGCTGCCGTTTGTGAGGCCCTGACCGTATCTGCTCACCATGCGTTCGGACATGTCCCTGTAATAGTCTCTGTCAAATGCGAATTTGTTCCTTTTCTCTGCCATAAGATCACTCCTTTGATCCCAATAGTTTCTATTTGCTTACGCTGCGCTCAAACACTCTGAGCTTCGCGCTCTTGCTCCTGCTGTTTTCGTCGAGTTCCTCCGCGCCGGGCAGCACGGGCTTCCTCGTGATAACCTTTCCCTTGGGCTTCCTCCCACACACACAGACCGGAAAGTTCGGAGGACAGATGCATGGGTTCTGCGCCTGATTGAATCTGAGCTTCACTATCCTGTCCTCAAGGGAATGAAAGGTGATGATGCTGAGCCTCCCGCCGTCTCCGAGCAGGTCGATCATGTCGTCGATCGCGTCCCCGAGTATCTCAAGCTCCTTGTTGAGTTCTATCCTTATAGCCTGGAAGGTCCTCTTCGCCGGGTGTCCCGACGCGTGGAACTTCGCGGGTATGGCTCCCTTTATGATCTCAGCAAGCTCAAGTGTCGTCTCTACCGGTTTCTTCTCCCTTGCCTTGCAGATGTGTTTTGCTATGTTCCTTGCGAAATTGTCCTCACCGTAATCTCTTATGACCCTGAACAGCTCGTTCTCGTCATAGGTGTTCACTATGGTCTTCGCCGTCTTGTCCTGGCGCCTGTCCATCCTCATATCGAGCGGTGCGTCGTGCATGTACGAGAACCCTCTCTCCGGTGTGTCGAGCT
>JAGDDC010000135.1 GCA_017958245.1 Lachnospiraceae bacterium | reverse complement strand
CGCGCTCGGCGGCGGCTGGCTGATCTCGTGGGGAGCCTTGAGGCCTCTCAAAAAGATCATGAAGATGACGAGCCGCATAGCGGATGCAAACGACCTCTCGATGCGCCTGAACATACACAAGGGACCGAAGGAGGTCAGGAGGCTTGCGAGGAACTTTGACAGCATGCTTGACAGGCTCGAGAAGTCTTTTGAGGAGGAGAAGCAGTTCACCTCCGACGCCTCGCACGAACTTCGCACGCCTGTGGCAGTGATACTTGCGGAGTGCGAGAGGGCAAAGAAGAGGGAGAGGACGGCCGAGGACTACAAGGAGTCCTTGGGCTACATAGAAGACCGGGCAAAGAGGATGAAGAGGATCGTCGCGGAGCTCTTAAACATCACAAGGCTCTCGCTCAAGGCCGACAAATACCCTCTGCTTGAGGCAGACTTAAGCTCCTATGTGAGCGACTGCATATATGAGTTCGTTCCCGCGGACACGCGGGGCATCACGCTTGAGACCGATATCGAGGAGGACTTAAGCGTAAACTGCAACCTCTTTCTCATATCGGGGCTTGTGGGAAACCTGGTACAGAACGCCTATAAGTACGGAAAAGAAGGCGGTCACGTATGGGTCAGCTTAAAAAGAGTGCAAAAGGAGACCGGAAGTTCAGGCAAAAACAAACAAAAACAAAAGGCTCTGCAGGAGAGTGCAGGTATCCTCTTGAGTGTCAGGGATGACGGCATCGGGATCGCCATGGAGGATCAGGAGAGAGTGTTCAACAGGTTCTTCCGTGTAGACCCCTCAAGAAGCGATATAGAGGGCACCGGGCTTGGCCTCTCGATAGTTAAGGAGATCGCAGACATCCATGGGGCGACAGTCTCTTTAAAGAGCAGGCTTGGCGAGGGGAGCGAGTTCGCAGTGAGATTCCCTGAAAACCCCGGTGAGAGAGAGGACGAAGAAACGCATACAAAGACACAGGCTCAGGCAAACGGATAACGACATCAAATAATTGACATTTGTGGGAAATGTTGTTAACATCCAAATAGTGGTGTGTGCCATGTTTGGGCATACACTTCGGGAAAGCGGCATCGACCTGTATAAAAGGAGGATTAAGATGATCTGTAGCAATTGTGGAAAAGAGATACCGGATAACCATCCGTTTTGTATGTACTGCGGAACACCGCTTAAAGACAACGCGGAACCCGCATACACGGAACCTGCGCAGGATCAGCCCGCAGACAGCGGCTATGAGGCTCCCGCAGCAGAAAACGACGGCTCGTACAACTATCAGAACGCAGAGAGCGACGGCTCGTACGGTACGCAGGGCAGTGGATACAACGCTCCTTACGCAGCGCCCGAACAGCCTGCCGTAAACAACTACAACGTACCCGTCGAAGCGCCCGCAAAGCAAAAGAAATCCGGCAAGGGGGCCATGATCGTGTTCCTGATCCTTGCCATCATTTTCCTTGCGGGAACCGGAGTTTTTGCCTTCCTGTTCTTTACGCAGAAGTCGGATCTCGACAAGGCAAAGGCCGAGAACGCAGGGTATGAGACCACGGTCGAGGAGCTTAAAGGAAAGGTAGACACACTCGAGAGCGAGAAGAGCAAGCTTTCAAGTGACTATCAGAACGCCCAGAACGACCTCACCACCGCACGCAACGAGCTTGAGATCGCACGCGGCGATTATGATTCGCTCAGGGAGTCCTATGACGATCTCCAGACCGATTACGATTCGATATCCGATGAGCTCTACAATCTCTACTCGCAGAACGGCGAGCTCGGAAGCGACAGCTACAACTTCGGACTCATAAGAGATTTCTCATCGAACAACCAGTACAAGGATTTCTACACCAACGAGGACATAGTGGTGATGAGACCCGGGGATACGTTCAAGATCAGGATCAAGCTCGAGCATGACGGCGGTATCGTTTACTGCGAGTGGACCGACGGCAGCGTTTGCTCACACGAGTTCGGAAGTTGGGACGTATATGATATACCGTTTACCTTCACCGCAAAGAAAGCGGGTGTCAGCTACTACACCTTCACAAACTCCATCAACAACGAGTCTTTCAAGGTGATCGTAATAGTCACCGACAAGTGATATAAAACAAAAAGGAGAGAGCCCGGAGACGTATGTGCTCCGGGCGAATTATAATCATGAAACTTTGGGGCGGAAGATTTACAAAAGAAGAGGATCTGAAGGTAGACAGCTTCAACTCGTCCATAACTTTTGACAGGAGGCTGTGGAAGCAGGACATAGAGGGCAGCGAGGCCCACGTGAGGATGCTTAAGAAACAGGGTATCTTAAGCGATGCGGATGCCGATCTGATACTAAAAGGTCTGAGAGAGATAAAGGAAGACATCATAAAAGAGACCCTGAAGGTAGACGAGAGCGCGGAGGATATACACAGCTTCGTCGAGGGAGTCCTGACAGAGAGGATCGGAGAGGCCGGAAAGAAGCTGCACACCGGCAGGAGCCGCAACGATCAGGTTGCGCTCGACATGAAGCTCTACATAAGGGACGAGATAACTCAGATCGACAGGCGGCTCTACGGATTGCTCGAGGTCATACACTCTGTCATGAAGGAAAATGAATCCACCTTTATGCCGGGCTTCACTCATTTGCAAAAAGCACAGCCCGTGACGCTTGCACATCACCTCGGGGCGTACTTTGAGATGTTTAAGAGAGACAGGGGAAGACTTTCGGACATAAGGAAGAGACTTAATCTCTCGCCTCTCGGTGCGGGAGCGCTCGCAGGCACGACCTACGATCTCGACAGGGAGTATGTCGCCCAGCTGCTGTCATTTGACGGGGCGACGGCGAACTCTATAGATTCGGTGTCCGACAGGGATTACCTTGTCGAGCTGCTCGCGACCATAGCGCTTGTCATGACGCATCTGTCGCGCTTCTGCGAGGAGATCATCATTTGGAACAGCGACGAATACCGCTTCATAGAGCTTGATGA
This sequence comes from Lachnospiraceae bacterium, assembly GCA_017958245.1. Next base: position 302 of record JAGDDC010000135.1, on the reverse strand, counting down.
TGCGTACTCGACGGGAAGCAGCATCATGCCGCAGAAGAAGAACCCCGACATAGCAGAGCTCGTGAGGGGTAAGACCGGGCGCGTGTACGGTTCGCTCATGGGCATGCTCACCGTGTTGAAGAGCCTTCCGCTCGCCTACAACAAGGACATGCAGGAGGACAAGGAGCAGACTTTTGACGCGATAGACACTGTCGAAGACTGTCTTGAACTCTTCGCAGGCATGCTGAAAACTGCGAAGTTCTCGAAGGAGAAGATGGAGAGGAGCGCTCTTGGCGGTTTTACGAACGCCACGGACGTCGCGG
>JAGDDC010000134.1 GCA_017958245.1 Lachnospiraceae bacterium | reverse complement strand
GCAAATATGGCTCCTTTTAGCGCCCCTGCCACAACGGTCGGCGCAAAGAAAAGCCCCTGGAACATGGATCTTGTGACTCCGAGAGTCGCTCCGACTTCCTTGCCGAGCCCCGGCGTAGAAAGCCTGATCGCAGCCTGCTCCACGTACTCTTTCTTGCCTGCTATATATCCACCGGTCTCCGCAAGTCCGCCGCCAGGGTTCTTTATGAGCGAACCGACCACGAGATCAGCGCCCACATCCGAAGGTTCGATCGTCTCGGTAAACTCGCCGTAGCAGTTGTCAACCATGCAGATCACGTCGCTCTTTAACTCTTTTATATAGCTTATGAGCTCTCCGATCTCGTCGACCGAGAGCGTCTTTCTGGTCTGATATCCCTTGGAGCGCTGTATCGTGACAAGCTTCGTCTTCTCGTTTATGGCGGCCCTGATCCCCTCGAGATCAAAGCAGTCGCCTATCAGATCGACCTGCCTGTAGGTGATGCCGTACTCCGCAAGAGACCCGCTCGAAGGGTGTATGCCTATCACGTTCTCGAGCGTATCGTAAGGCTTCCCTACAGGTGACAAGAGCTCGTCGCCGGGCCTCAGGTTTCCGAACAGAGCAACGCACAGAGCGTGCGTTCCGCACATGAGCTGCGGCCTCACAAGAGCAGACTCCGCGTGGAAGACCGATGCGTAGACCGCTTCGAGGGCCTCTCTTCCTATGTCGTTGTATCCGTAACCGGTCGAAGGGTTGAAGCAGGCTTCTGCCACCCTGTTGTCCCTCATGGCCTTTAAGACCTTGAGCGAGTTGATCTCAGCAGTCCTGTCTATCCCCTCGAACCTCTCTTTAAGTCCGCCCAAGATCTCCTCTCCGAGGTCATAGAGCTCCCCCGATATGTCATTTTCCAAGTATATGTCTTTCATTTGTTCAAATGATCCCCTTGTCCTTCAGCACATCCATCATAAACCGCAATATGCTATTATCATCTTCAAACTGTCTTTTGTCAACCATGACGGCGTTTTTTTCGCGCTTAAACCACGTCCTCTGACGCTTTGCAAAAAGCCTTGTCCCGCGCTTTATGAGGTCTGATGCTTCCTCCAGAGTACATTCCCCGTCAAGATATGCGAGGATCTCCTTGTAGCCGAGCCCCTCCATGGATGTGAGCCCTCTGTCATATCCCTTGGCCCTCAGTGCCTTAACCTCATCCACGAGACCGCGCTCAAACATAGAGTCGACTCTTGCGTCGATTTTTCTTCCAAGGACTTCCCTGTCATCATCAAGCACGAAGAATGCAGTGTTGTAAGCAGGGGTCGCGTTCTCCCTCACGCGTTCGTTGTACTCGGAGAACTTCTCGCCCGTGAGCTCTATGTATTCTAACGCCCTGACGGTCTTTTTGACGTTGTTTTTGTGTATCACCCGGGCGTACTCGGGGTCCGCCTCTTTAAGCCTCTCAAAAAGCGCGTCAGCGCCTTCTGTCTCTGCTTCTTTTAAAAGTCTGTCCCTAAGCTCGTCGTCGTGGTCCGGCTTGTCTGAGAATTCCGTATTGTAGACGACTGCGTTTATATAAAACCCGGTCCCTCCGACAAGTATCGGTATGTGTCCTCTTCTTTCGATCTCTTCTATGTGCGCTTTTGCCGTGCGGCTGAAGACAAAGACTCCGAACTCTTCATCGGGGTCGAGTTCGTCTATCAGGAAATGCTCCACTCCCTCCATGGCTTCCCTGCTTATCTTGTCGGTCCCTATGTCCATGCCGCGATAGACCTGCATAGAGTCAGCTGAGATTATCTCCCCTCCTATCTCCTTTGCGAGCCTGATCGAGAGTTTTGATTTGCCTACTGCAGTCGGTCCTGTTATGACTATGAGCGGATCCGGTCTGTCCATGAGATCCTCCAACTTCTTCTATGACACTATCCTCTTAAACTTCTTTTCTACCTCCTGCTTTGTCATGGCGATGATGGTAGGTCTTCCGTGAGGACAGAATACGGGTTTTCAAGTGTCATGAGCTCGCTTATGAGCTTCTTTGCCTCGGCCTCGTTGATCCACATGTTGCCCTTGATCGCAGCCTTGCAGGACATGGTGGCAAGCTTCTCGAGTATGATGTTCCTGCTCTCGCTGTCCGATATGTCAGCGGTGTTGTCGAGTATCTCTCTGAACAGGTCCTCGGACGCCAGACCGAAGAGCTCGCAGGGAACGGCAGTTATCACATATTCGCGTCCGCCGAAGTTCTCTATGACAAAACCCGCGCTCTCGAACACGTCCATGTACCTTGCAAGCACGCCTTCTTCCCTCTGGCTCAAGGATACGACGAGCGGGGGAAGGATGTTCTGAGAGTTCACCTTCCTCTCGTTGAAGCTCTTTACGAGTCTCTCGTAAATGACCTTCTCGTGGGCCGCATGCTGGTCGATCATATAGAAGACGTCCCTGCTCTCAACAAGCCAGTATGTTCCAAATATCTGACCTACCAGGCGGTACTCTTCCTTTTTCTCGAGCCCGAGCTCCTGCTGGACGGGCTTTACAGCCGTATCTGAAGGCACTTCGAGACTTTGCTGATCTATAGAAACCTTTTCTTCGCCACCAAAGAACAAGGTCCCGCGCTCGTTTTGGGGCTTCCCGTATATCTCCTGCTCTTCTCTTACAAGTATGGGCTTTACGGGGTCAAGGCCGATGTTCTCGTTCTTTGGAAGCAGGACGCTTGAGACGGTATCATTTGCGGAAGGAGCCTTCTGCTCTGCCTCCTCCCCGTCAAATGAGATCTCGCTGATGAGGTTCTTTTCCGAGAGCGCGTCTCTTATGGTGTGAAACACGGCCCTGTAGACCGATTCGGAGTCTGCGAACCTCACCTCAAGCTTTGCCGGGTGGACGTTCACGTCGAGCATGTCTGCGGGCAGGTCTATCCTGAAAGCCGTGAACGGGAAGCGGTGCTGCATGGTAAAAGGCTTGAAGGCCTCCTCTATAGCGTGTGTCACGACCGCGTTCTTTACAAAACGCCCGTTTACACAATAGTTTTCAAAGTTCCTGTTTCCCCTTGATATAGAGGGCTTTGCGACATAACCGTCTATCATGATGCTGCCGTGGACTCCCACGAGGGGCACCAGCTCGGAAGCTATGTTCCTCCCGTAGATGTTGTAGATCACGTCCTTTAGGTTTCTGTTGCCGGATGTGTAGAGGGCGTTCGTGCCCTTGTTTAAAAGCTTGAAGGAGATCTCGGGATGCGATAGAGCCATCCTCTCCATGAGCTCGCTTATATAACCTGCCTCAGTGGCAGCAGTCTTCAAAAACTTCCTTCTCGCGGGAACGTTGTAGAACAGGTCTCTCACTATGAAGGTGGTGCCGTCGGGACATCCGACCTCCTCGGGGACTGATTCGTCTCCTCCCTCGATCACGAGACGGCTTCCGGTGAAATCCTTTCTGGTCTTTGTTATGACCTCGACCTTTGCCACCGAGGCGATGCTTGAGAGCGCCTCACCCCTGAAGCCCAAAGACTTCACGGAGAGCAGATCCTCCGCGTCCCTTATCTTGCTGGTCGCATGTCTCATAAAAGCGGTGTGCAGGTCTTCCTTTGCTATGCCGCTCCCATTGTCCGTGATCCTGATCAGATCTATGCCTCCGCCGCCTATCTCTACGGTAACCGCTGTTGCTCCAGCGTCGATCGCGTTCTCAGCAAGCTCTTTGACCACGGATGAGGGTCTTTCTATGACCTCGCCCGCAGCGATCTGGTCTATGGTGAGTTTGTCGAGCAGATTGATCTTTCCCATGTCCTACCTTGCTTTCTGTGATGTTTAAAGCTCACTCCTGATGCGCTTTTGAAGCGTATACAGCTTGTTCAGGCAATCGAGCGGTGTCAAGTTTGATATGTCCATGTTCCTTATCTCGTCTATGACGTCCTCACTCGAGGGCGTGGAGAAGAGCGAGAACTGGTTCTCAAACTCGTTGCTCTTCTTTTTTCTGGACTCTTTCCTGACCTCTTTGTCTGCGAGCTCCTCAGCCTTCTCATGAAGCCTTGAGAGCGACATCCTGGTCTGCTCTCCGCTGTCCAAGCTGCTTAAGAGATCGACTATCTGCGAGGCCCTGTCAAGTATGTCCTCGGGCACTCCCGCAAGCCTTGCCACCTGTATGCCGTAGCTCTTGTCTGCACCGCCTCGCACGATCTTTCTTAAGAAAACTATCGTGTCGCCCTGCTCCTTCACGGCTATGCAGTAG
>JAGDDC010000133.1 GCA_017958245.1 Lachnospiraceae bacterium | reverse complement strand
GGCGGGCTGGGATACTCACGGACTTCCTGTAGAGCTCGAGGTCGAGAAGCTCCTCGGCCTCAACGGCAAGGACCAGATCGAAGAGTACGGGATGGAGCCCTTCATCAAGAAGTGCAAGGAATCCGTCTGGAAATACAAGGGCATGTGGGAGGATTTCTCCAGCACGGTCGGCTTCTGGGCCGATATGGACAACCCTTACGTAACCTACGATGACGACTATATCGAGTCGGAGTGGTGGGCACTCAAGGAGATCTGGAACAAGGGCCTGCTCTACAAGGGCTTCAAGATCGTGCCCTACTGCCCGAGGTGCGGGACGCCCCTCTCCTCGGCGGAGGTATCACAGGGCTACAAGACTGTCAAGGAACAGTCCGCTGTCGTAAGGTTCAAATGCGTCGGCGAGGACGCTTATTTCCTCGCGTGGACGACCACGCCCTGGACACTCCCTTCAAACGTCGCGCTCTGCGTGAACCCTGAAGACACTTACGTAAAAGTAAAGGCCGCAGACGGCTACACCTACTACATGGCTCAGGCCCTTCTCGACACCGTGCTCGGAAAGCTCGCAGACAGCGAAGTCGCAGCGAAGTCTTCCGCAGACGGCAAGGCGACGGATCTCGGCGGCAAGGCTTATGAGATCCTCGAGACCTTCACCGGCAAGGACCTCGAGTACAAGGAATACGAGCCTCTCTTTGAGTGCGCGGGCGAGTGCGCGAAGACTCAGAACAAGAAGGGCTTCTTCGTGACCTGTGATGACTATGTCACCATGTCAGACGGTACCGGTATCGTACATATAGCTCCCGCCTTCGGTGAGGACGATGCGAACGTCGGAAGGAAGTACGACCTTCCCTTCGTTCAGTTCGTCGACGGCAAAGGTGAGATGACCAAGGAAACGCCATTTGCGGGAATGTTCGTGAAGGCTGCGGATCCCGAAGTCTTAAAGTTCCTGATCCGCGAGAACAAGCTTTTCGCAGCGCCCAAGTTCGAGCATGATTACCCTCACTGCTGGAGATGCGACACTCCTCTCATCTACTATGCGAGAGAGTCGTGGTACATCAAGGAGACGGCAGTCAGGGACGACCTCATAAAGAACAACAACACCGTAAACTGGATCCCCGAGTCGATCGGCAAGGGGCGTTTCGGCAACTGGCTCGAGAACATCCAGGACTGGGCGATCTCGAGAAACCGCTACTGGGGCACTCCTTTAAACATCTGGGAGTGTGAGTGCGGCCACAGAGAGTGTGTCGGAAGCCGCGAGGAGCTCTTTAAGCTCTCCGGAAATGAAGCTGCGAAGACTGTGGAACTCCACAGGCCTTATATCGACGAGATCGAGCTTGTCTGCACAAAGTGCGGCAAGCCTATGCGCCGTGTTCCCGAAGTTATCGACTGCTGGTTCGATTCGGGCGCGATGCCTTTCGCACAGCACCATTATCCTTTCGAGAACAAGGAACTCTTCGAGGACCAGTTCCCCGCACAGTTCATCTCGGAGGCGGTCGATCAGACGAGAGGATGGTTCCACTCGCTCATGGCTGAGTCCACGCTGCTGTTCAACAAAGCACCCTACGAGAACGTCATAGTCCTCGGCCACGTGCAGGATGAGAACGGACAGAAGATGAGCAAGTCCAAGGGCAACGCGGTAGATCCTTTCGAGGCGCTCGCCCAGTACGGAGCAGATGCGATCAGGTGGTATTTCTATATCAACTCCGCGCCCTGGCTCCCCAACCGTTTCAACGGCAAGGCTGTCATGGAGGGACAGAGGAAGTTCATGGGAACACTGTGGAACACCTATGCTTTCTTCGTACTCTATGCGAACATAGATGATTTTGATCCCACAAAGTACGAGCTCGACTACTCGAAGCTCTCGGCTATGGACAAATGGCTCCTCTCGAGGCTCAACACCGTGGTAAAAGAGGTGGATGACGATCTTGCAAACTACCGCATCCCCGAGACCGCGAGAGCGCTCTTGGATTTCGTTGACGAGATGAGCAACTGGTATGTCCGCCGCGGCAGAGAGCGCTTCTGGGCAAAGGGCATGGAGCAGGACAAGATCAACGCCTACATGACACTGTACACGGCGCTCGTCACGATCGCCAAGGCTTCGGCTCCCATGGTGCCCTTCATGACCGAGGATATATACAGGAACCTCGTATGCTCCGTTGACGCAAATGCGCCCGAGAGCGTTCACCTGTGTGACTTCCCCGTATGCGACGAGTCGATGATCGACACAGAGCTCGAGAAGAACATGGACGAGGTTTTAAAGATCGTCGTAGTCGGAAGAGCGTGCCGCAACGATGCGAACATCAAGCAACGCCAGCCGATCGGACAGATGTATGTCAAGGCCGAGAACGCTCTGCCTGAGTTCTACGAGGAGATCATCCTCGACGAGCTCAATGTCAAGAGCCTCAAATTCACAGACGACATAAGAAACTTCACATCATACAGCTTCAAGCCTCAGTTAAAGACTCTCGGAAAGCGCTTCGGCAGCAGGCTCGGCGAACTCAAGGAGATACTCTCCACGATAGACGGCAACAAGGCGATGGATGAGATAAATGAGACCGGAAAGTTAAAGCTCACCGTGGGCGGCGTAGAAGAGGAGCTCGACAAGGAAGACCTCCTGATCGAGGCTTCACAGACAGAGGGCTTCGTATCGGGTACCGACAAGGGCGTGACGGTAGTCATGGACACGAACCTCACACCCGAGCTCATAGAGGAAGGTTTCGTGCGCGAGGTTATCAGCAAGGTCCAGACCATGAGGAAGGACGCAGGTTTCGAAGTTATGGACAGGATCTCGGTATATGTGACCGGAAACGCGAAGATCGAGGAGATCGTAAAGAAGAACGAGGCCGGGATCGCAAAGGTTGTCCTTGCGGATTCATTTGCGTATGACAAGGCTGAGGGCTCGGTAAAAGACTGGAATCTTAACGGAGAAAGTGTTACACTTGGAGTTGAGAAGCGCTAGTTCGCAGACCGGACCGGATTCAGGAGGGTATACATGCAGAAGGACAAGGAAGTTTTCAAGAAAGAAGTACAGGACTATCTCATGAAGCTCTATCGCAGGAGCATTACCGATGCCACGAGGCAGCAGGTGTTCCAGGCGGTCGCTTACGCGCTCAAGGAAGAGGTAGTCGAGGACTGGTTCGACACCCACAAGAAGATTGAGGAGCAGGACCGCAAAGTCGTGTACTACATGTCGATGGAATTTCTTATGGGGCGCGCGCTCGGCAACATGATCATCAACCTCGAGCGCGACGAGGAGGTAAAGAGAGCGCTCAGAGAGCTCGGCTACAACCTCGAGGACATCGAGGAGGAGGAGCCTGACGCAGCTCTGGGAAACGGAGGCCTCGGAAGGCTTGCCGCATGCTTCCTTGACTCGCTCGCGACGCTCGGTTATCCTGCTGTAGGCTGCGGGATCAGATATCGCTACGGAATGTTCAAACAGCAGATAAAGGACGGGTTCCAGGTCGAGGTGCCCGATAACTGGCTCAAGGACGGCAACCCCTTCGAGATGAAGGCGCCCGAGTTCGCAAGAGAGGTCAAGTTCGGCGGCTATGTCCGCATGACCAAGAACGACAAGGGCAAGGAGTGCTTCGTGCAGGAGGGCTATCAGTCAGTCATGGCTGTGCCTTACGATCTGCCCGTTGTGGGCTACGGCAACCACATAGTGGACACGCTCCGCATATGGGACGCCGAAGCCATCGACAACTTCCAGCTGGATTCGTTCGACAGGGGCGACTACCTGAAGGCGGTCGAGCAGCAGAATCTCGCGAAGAACATCTGCGAGGTACTCTACCCCAACGACAACCACTACGCAGGCAAGGAGCTCAGACTCAAGCAGCAGTATTTCTTCGTATCGGCGAGCGTACAGCATGCCGTCTGGAAGTACATGGACAGCCACGACGACCTCCACAAGCTCTATGAGAAGGTCTGCTTCCAGATGAACGACACTCACCCCTCGGTCACTGTTGCCGAGCTGATGAGAGTCTTGATGGATGACTATTATCTCTCGTGGAACGAGGCGTGGGACATCACCACGAAGTGCTGCGCATACACGAACCACACGATCATGGCAGAAGCTCTTGAGAAATGGCCGATCGACCTCTTCCAGAAGCTCCTCCCCCGCATCTACCAGATCATCGAGGAGATCAACAGAAGGTTTGTCGCGGACGTTCAGACGGCTTACCCCGAGGACTACAAGAAGATCGAGAAGATGTCCATCATTTACAACGGACAGGTCCGCATGGCGAACCTCGCGATCGTCGGAAGCTTCTCGGTAAACGGCGTTGCAAGACTGCACACCGAGATCTTGAAGCACGAGTCCCTCAAGGATTTCGCGGAGCTCTGGCCCGAGAAGTTCTCGAACAAGACAAACGGCATCACGCAGCGCAGGTTCCTGCTCCACGGCAACCCCGCTCTCGCGGATTGGGTCAGGGACAAGATCGGCGACGGCTGGATCACGGATCTCTCGCAAATGAAGAAGCTCGCGCCTCTTGCGGATGACGAAAAGGCTCTCGAGGAGTTCGCGCAGATCAAATACGAGAACAAGAAGAAGCTTGCGAAATACATAAAAGAGCACAACGGAGTGGATGTGAGCCCAGACTCGATCTTCGACGTACAGGTAAAGCGTCTGCACGAGTACAAGAGGCAGCTCCTCCTCGCGCTCTACATCATAATCTTCTACAACCGCCTCGTCAGCGATCCGAAGTTCGACCCCGTGCCGCGCAG
>JAGDDC010000132.1 GCA_017958245.1 Lachnospiraceae bacterium | reverse complement strand
CTCGGCTGTGACAAGAACCTCGTGGACAGCGAGGTGATGATAGGCCTTCTCGAGAAAGAAGGATTTGAGGTCGTTGACGACGAGACCGTGGCGGACATAGCGGTCATAAACACTTGCAGCTTCATAAGCGATGCGAAGAAGGAGAGCATCAATGCCGTCCTTGAGATGGCGGAGAGGCGGAAGAGCGGAGAGCTGAAAGCCCTCGTGGTGTGCGGCTGCCTCGCTCAGAGATACAGGGACGACATATTGAAGGAGATCCCCGAGATAGACGCGGTCGTCGGCACGACGGCCTACGACGAGATCGTGAGCGCAGTGAAGGAAGCCCTCAAGGCGAACGGGATCAGGGAGTTCTTTAAAGACAAGAACTATGCTCCGAACGCCCTCCTACCCAGGATACTCACCACCGGAGGGTATTACGGGTATCTGAAGATCTCCGAGGGCTGCGACAAACGCTGTACTTATTGTGCGATCCCCTCGATGAGAGGCGACCACAGGAGCGTTCCCATGGAAATGCTTGTGGAGGACGCGAAGAGACTGGCGGACAGAGGTGTAAAAGAGCTGATACTCGTAGGCCAGGAGACAACTGTCTACGGAAAGGACCTCTACGGGGGAAAGAGCCTCGTAAAGCTCCTTGAAAAGCTGGAAAAAGTCGACGGCATTGAATGGATCAGGCTTTTGTACTGCTATCCGGAGGAGATAGAAGACGACCTGATCGATGCGATCGCCGCGAGCAAAAAGATATGCAGATACCTCGATATGCCCATACAGCACGCCTCGGATGATATACTGAAGAGGATGGGAAGAAGGACTGACAGGGCGCATCTGGAGGAACTCATAGATAAGCTTCGGAAGAAGATACCGGGCGTGGCGCTTCGGACGTCTCTCATAGCCGGTTTCCCCGGAGAGACGGAGAAAGATCATGAGATAATGCTTGATTTTGTAAAGCAGGCCAGGTTTGACAGGCTCGGAGTCTTTACGTATTCGAAGGAAGAGGACACGCCTGCTGCGAAGATGCCCGATCAGGTGCCCGCGAGGATCAAGACAAAGAGGCGGAAGGAGATCATGCTTCTCCAGCAGAAGATCGCATTTGACCTTGCAAAGAGCAGGGTCGGTGAGACCTACCGCGTCATGATAGAGGGAAGGATCGACCCGGATGTCTATGCAGCCAGGACTTACATGGACGCGCCGGGAGTCGACGGTTATGTTTTTTTGAAGAGCAACAGGGACTATATGTCCGGGAGCTTTACAGATATAAGGGTCACAGCCGCGAAGGATTACGACCTGATCGGAGAAGAGATCGACCCGGAAAGGAACTGACATGAATCTGCCTAACAAGATCACTCTGTTTCGAGTGATACTTATACCGGTCTTCATAGTTTTTATGCTTGTCGAGGCCATACCAAACAACGAGACGTGGGCGCTCATAGTTTTCTGCGTGGCCTGCCTGTCGGACTTTATAGACGGGAGGATCGCGAGAAAGTACAAGATGATCACCGACTTCGGAAAGCTCATGGATCCGCTCGCAGACAAGCTTGTCGTGTGTTCGGCACTCATATGCTTTGTTGAGCTGAGAGATTCATTTGCGTGCTGGGCGGCCATAATAATCATAGCGAGAGAGTTCACCATAAGCGCCGTCAGGCTGCTGGCTGCGGACAACGGCGTCGTGATAGCGGCGAGCAAGTGGGGCAAGGTAAAGACGGTCGTTCAGATGTTCATGTGCATCGCATTCATCTGGGACCTCGACTACGAGTGGTTCAGGATCACCCAGCTGTCGCTCATGTACCTCGCGGTGGCGCTCACGGTCATATCGCTTGTGGACTACATCATAAAGAACAGAAAGATCTTCTCGAACATGAAGTAGCTTTTGGACAAATGATGTTTGCCCGCGAAAGAACATACGATTGACATAGTTGCGGTTTAACATAGCGTCGGAAGGTGATGAGATGATCAAAAAGATCCTGATTTGTATGTTAATATCTGTTTGTCTCCTGACTGCCGCTTGCAGCAGAGACGTCCCGGAACCGGGGCAGGATCCGGAGCCTACTGCTTCGGTCGTTCCTTCGGCTGAGCCTGTTGCGCCCACAGAGGGGGCCATAAGGAGCATCAACTACTATATCGCGGACCCTGCGCTCGGAGAGATCGTCGTGGAGACGGCATTTGTCGAGACCGACAGGGAGCTCGTGCCCGACCAGATCATGGAGTTCATCATTGACTCGATGTCCGACCGCTCTATAGACATAGACTACGAGGAGGTCACGGAGTCGGGAGAGGACGGCGCGAAGGTACTCACGGTCGACTTTACCTCGAGCATACGTAACGTAGGCTCATACGGAGGGGAGTTTGAGCGCCTTCTTTTGGACGCGGTCGCGCAGTCTCTGCTCGACAACATCCCCGACAGCATGCACATATCCTTCCTGATCGAGGGAGAGGCCTACAAGACAGACAACTGCGACTTTGAAAAAGGGTATTTTTATATGGACAGATGATCCTTTTATAGAGCTTGAGTGAAAGCTGCTGCGCGCGCGGCAGCTTTCTTTAAAAGAGGAACTCATATGGAGAGAGTGATAGTTGTGGGAGGCGGCGCGGCAGGCATGATGGCCGCTTCGCTCCTTGACACGGACAGGTACGGTGTCACGCTGATCGAGAAGAACGAGAAGCTCGGAAAGAAGCTCTATATCACGGGCAAGGGAAGATGCAACCTGACGAACGCCTGTGACAGGGAGACTTTCTTTGAAAACATCATAGAGAACAAGAGGTTCATGTACAGCTCATTTGCAGCATTCGACAATTTCAGCGTGATAGACCGCTTTGAATCCTTGGGTCTTAAGACAAAAACTGAACGCGGCAACAGGGTCTTTCCGGTGTCGGACCACTCATCCGACGTGATAAAGGCTTTGGAGACCGAGATAAGAAAAAGAGGAGTCTCTGTGAAGCTGAACACAGAGGTCATAAAGCTCGATACCAAAGACGGCAGGTGCTGCGGAGTCGTGCTTAAAGACGGGACCGCACTTTCTGCAGACGCCGTGATACTTGCGACAGGAGGGCTGTCATACCCTTCGACCGGTTCTACCGGGGAGGGCTTTGACATGGTGAGAGCCGTCGGACACGACGTTACGAAGCTCTACCCCTCGCTTTGTTCGGTGATCGTGAAGGAGGACTTCGTAAAGGAGCTTGAAGGACTGTCGCTAAAGAACGTGACGGTGACCTTCAAAAAGAAGGGAAAGAAGATCATATCGGATCTCGGGGAAATGCTCTTTACGGACAGAGGACTCTCTGGTCCCCTGATACTCTCGGGGCAGGCATTTGTCGGCGAGAAGAGCATCAGCGAGGGCGATGTGACGATACACATAGATTTAAAGCCCGCACTCGACGAGGGCACGCTTGAAAAGAGGATCATACGGGAGTTTGAGGAGGAGCCGCACAGGCAGTTCGGGAACGTGCTAAGAAAGCTCCTTCCTGCGAGACTCACAAGGATCATGGCTCTTGCAAGCGGTATAGCATCCGACCGTGAGGCCTGCACCGTGACAAAGGCGGAGCGCGCAAGGCTCGTCGGAGCGCTGAAGGACTTTGAGTTTCACGCGTTAAGATCGGGAGGCTTCGGCGAGGCCGTCGTGACGCGCGGAGGAGTGGAAGTCGGAAAGGTAGACCCGAAGACCATGGGATCAAAGCTGTGTCCGGGTCTTTATATAGCAGGAGAGATGCTCGATGTCGACGCATTCACGGGGGGCTTCAACCTCCAGATAGCGTGGTCGACGGGAGCTGCGGCCGCGAGGGCCGTAAACAACAGACCATAGAAAGAGGTGAAGATCATGGCATATGTGAGTATAGCGATCGACGGACCCGCAGGGGCGGGCAAGAGTACCATAGCGAAGGCTGTGGCAAAGAAGCTTGGCTTCGTGTACGTTGACACCGGCGCGATGTACCGCGCCATGGCGCTTTTCTTCATACAGAACGGCATCGGTGCCGATGAGGAGGAGAAGATCTACTCCGTGCTCGACAAGGTCGAGATAGGCATAGAGTACGAGAACGGCGTCCAGCAGGTCTACTTAAACGGTGAGAACGTAAACGACAGGATCCGCACGGAGGAGGTGAGCCACATGGCTTCAGCTTCCTCGGTCTATCCGAAGGTGAGGATCAAGCTCGTCGAGCTGCAGAGAGCCATAGCCGCCGGGGCAAACGTGATCATGGACGGGAGGGAGATCGCATCCTACGTGCTCCCGAACGCCGATCTGAAGATCTTCCTCACGGCAAGCGTCGATGTCCGCGCAAAGAGAAGGTACGATGAGCTCAGGGCAAAGGGCGAGGAGGTCGATCTCGAGGATATAAAGAAGGACATAGCAGAGAGGGATTACCGCGACAGCCACAGGGATTTCGCGCCCCTCGTTCAGGTGCCCGACGCGATACTTGTGGACACCTCGGATATGGGGATAGACGAAGTCATAGAGAAGATCATCGGGCTTGCCAAGAAGCTGGTGGACTGAGATCATTTGCGGAAAAGAGCCTTTGAGTATATGGAGATAAAGATAGCAAAGTCCGCCGGCTTCTGCTTCGGAGCGAAGAAGGCGGTAGACACGGTATATGAGTGCTGCGGCAAAGGAAAGCCCGTGTACACGCTTGGGCCGATCATACACAACGAGATCGTGGTGGATGACTTAAAAAAGCACGGTGCGGTTCCGATCGAGAGCATAGAAGAGCTCGAGAACATAAGGGACGCTTACGTTGTCATAAGGAGCCACGGAGTCGAGAAGGAGACCTTCGAGCGCTTAGAGAGCATTGGGGAGAAAAACAACCTCACCATAGCGGATGCGACCTGCCCCTTCGTAAAGAAGATCTACCGGTATGTCGAGGAGGCCTCCGCGCAGGGCAGGCACGTGCTGATCGCGGGCGATAAGGATCACCCCGAGTTGAAGGGCATAGAAAGCAGGTGCAGCGGAAAGGTTACAATTCTCGAAGACCCTGAAAACATCGATGTTTCAGCCCTCGATCCGGGTGAAAAATACACAATTGTG
>JAGDDC010000003.1 GCA_017958245.1 Lachnospiraceae bacterium | reverse complement strand
GTAGATCGGGAGGGCACCCCATTTGAGGGTACGTGTAAACACCAGCCCGAGCAGGATCGGAGTGACGGTCTGCGCGGACATGCTTGCCGCATAGTAAAAGCCCGTAAACTTTCCGATCTTCTTGGACGAGCACAGCTCAACAACCATCGGGAACGAGCAGTTGTGCACAAGCGCCATTCCGAAGCCCTTTATAGCCCATACCACAAAGAGGAGCACGGGGAACGAAAACTCTCCGTTCGCGCCCGTCACGTTGCCGGTAGGTCCGACAAAGCACATGATGACGAGAGAAGCCACTGAGATCGAAAGACCGATCGTGATGGTCCATTTGCGCCCGATCCTGTCCGCTATGCTGCCCGCTATCGCGAAACCGACCACCGAAGCGACTCCGCCGATGATCGTCAGGATCATGGTCGAACTCGAAACAGAGTTCAGATAGTAGATAACGTAGTTTCCTATGTAGGTCCCGATCGCGTTGTCAGCCATGAACCACAAAAACTCCGCGCCGAGGATCGCAAGGAGCATGCGCTTGTTTGCGCTCGGCATGGGCTTGTCGTCGTCGACGGGTGCCTCGATCGCCGCGAGGCGCTCGCCCTCGGCCATCTCGTCCTTCATCTCCTCGGCCAGTCTGTTCTCCTTCACCTTGAAGAAGAGGACCATCGCCGAGATCACCATGAGGATCGAAGCCACTATGAAGGGGATCTCAACGGTCCAGATCTTCCTCGCGCTGTCCTCGGCGTTTATATAGTTCGACAGTGGCAGGAAGATGCCGAGTACCGTGGCAAATGCGCCGCCCAGATATCCCATGATGTTGATGATGCCGTTGGCCTTTGCCCTGAGGGGCTTCGGCGTGATGTCGGGCATCAGCGCGACAGCAGGGTTGCGGTACATCATCATGAACATCAGGACGATAGCCATCATGATGACCATGCCCGCCACGTTGTTGTAGTGGAAAAACAGCGGAACAAAGGGGAAGGCGATCGCCGAGACGATCGTTCCCGTAAGTATGTAAGGCATACGCTTTCCGATGGGAGACTTCGTCCTGTCGGAAAGGTTTCCGAAGATAGGCAGCAGGATGAGCGCCGCCAGGTTGTCACACGCCATGATGATGCCGACGAGCCACTGAACGTTCAGGATCTTCTCCGGATCCCCGGCCTTGAGCGCCGCGGACGAGATCCCGTACATCCTTCTCGCAAATATGTCCGTCAGGAACGTCGGACACCATGAATCATACACCTGCCACAGCAGAAGGATCCCGAAAAACGCGAATCCGATGAGACAGGTCCTCTTGTAGTTGAGCTTCAGACCCGTCGTAGCCTCTTTTTTACCCATGATCTCTTCCTCCTCCAAAAAAGTCACACATCAAGCAGCGCCACTGCGACGTCGTTGACGTTCGTTCCCGTGGGCCCGGTCATGATGAGCCCCCCGGTCTGTTTGAGCGCGGGGTACGAATCGTTGTCCTTCAGGGCCTCAAAGATATCGATGCCCTTGTTCGAGAGCTCGGACGCGGTGTCACCGTCGGCATATCCGCCCGCGGCATCCGTCGGTCCGTCCGTTCCGTCGGAGCCTACGGAGAACACGGCCATGCCCTTCTCCCCTGAAAGCTCCCGCCCCGCAGCGAGAGCGAGCTCCTGGTTCCTGCCTCCCCTGCCTTTCCCGCGGAGATGGACCACAGTCTCTCCTCCGGCTATGAAAGCAAGTTTCTCTCCATCCTCCGCGTGAGACTTGAGCACCGATGCGAGGAAGCTTCCGGCATCCCTCGCCTCGCAGCACAGCCTGTCGGTCAGATAGACAGCCCTGTAACCGCGGTCCTTTGCAGCCTGCATGGCGGCGGTGCACAGTTCCTTCACGCTTCCGGTGATCTTCGTCGTCACGTTGTCGAGGCTCTTTGGAGTTTCCGTCTCAAGTGCGGCCCCGGCCTCGTCTGAGAGCTCTATCCCGTACCTTCTCGCGACCTCGAGAGCCTGCGCGCAGGTAGTGCTGTCCGGACACGCGGGCCCGCTCGCTATCATGTCGAGCGGATCTCCCAATATGTCGCTTAAAACGACCGAAAAGATCCTCGCGGGCCTTGCAAGGACCGCGAACTTTCCGCCTTTTACGGCGCTCAGCCTCTTTCTGACGGTGTTTATCTCCGTGATCGAAGCGCCGCTAGCAAGCAGCTTCTCCGTGATCTCTCCGAGCTCCTGCGCTGGGATCAGCGGCTTTTCAAAGAGGGCGCTCCCTCCGCCGCTCAGCAAAAAGACGACCGTGTCCCTTTCGCTCAGCCCCTGCACGAGCTTTATGGCTTTCTCCGTCCCGGAAAATGAATTCTCATCCGGGATCGGATGTCCCGCCTCCACGCACTCAAGCTTTCCTATGGGGCCTTTTACGTGACCGTATTTTGTGATCACGATCCCGGCATCGATCCTGTCCGAGAGCTGTTCATGCGCGGCTTTTGCCATCTGCCAGGCGGCCTTGCCCGCTGCGATCAGGATCACGCGGCCCGGGAACTCCACCCCCTCAAGCGCGCGCTTCACTGCCCTG
Source organism: Lachnospiraceae bacterium (assembly GCA_017958245.1). Next base: position 2,304 of record JAGDDC010000003.1, on the reverse strand, counting down.
TCCGGAAGGACTGCGGCGATCGCCTGCTCTGTTATATAGTCTGCGTCTGCTCTGAGCTTCCTGTTCATAAGCCCTCTCTTTTGTTCATTTGCAGGTACAACGGATACGTCTTCGCCATCCGTCTACCGAGACAGCTTTCTCTTCAGTATCAGTCCGCCGACTCCGAGTGCGAGCGCAGCGGCTCCGATAGAGATGTAGACGGGAGTGTAATCCGTCTGCTCCTCGGCGGCCCTTTTCTTTTCGAGCCTCTTTTCAAATGTCTCCGTCGTGTCTCCCTTTTCCTCCCCGAAGACCAGCTCCACGGGCACCATGTACCGCGGCCACCACTCCTTGAAGGACTTGTCGGTCAGCGGGTGTTCCTTGTTGGTGAACACGATCTCCGCCTTGCCGACCACCCTGCCGTTGTAGGTGTAGGCTATGTCGCCGATCACGTTGTCCCCGTTCTCGATGGTGATGTCGGGGTAGAAGTTGATCTCCTTGCTCACGCTGTCGGGGAGCACGCCGTTTGGAAGGATTATCTTGCCGTCGTTGCCGAGCCTCAAGTCGCGCTCCTTGTCCTTTGCAAACATCTCGGTCTGAGAGAACATCGAGGGCAGCGTGCTCTCCTGCTCGCCGTCGGCGTCCTTCATATCGTATATGTCATAGTTTTCAAACGCAAAATCAAGCACCGTCTTTGTGTCGGCGTACACCCTGTCCCAGCTCGAGGCATGCATGACCACCGCCACCAGCGTCATGCCGTCCTTCTTCGCGTAGGTCACGAGGGCGTTGCCCGCCTGGGCGGTCGCTCCGGTCTTGCCACCGACGCAGTAATCGTACTTCATGGTCTTGTTTATGAAGTTGTGGTGGTTCGTCATAACGCGCTCGGGGTTCTTGTTCGTCTCGGGCATGACGTAAGTCCTGGTCCCCGTGATCTTCCTGAAGTCCTCGTTGTTCCACGCAGCCCTGCTTATGAGCGCGAGGTCGTAGCAGCAGGTGTAGTGCTCGTCGTCGTGCAGGCCGTGCGTGTTGGCAAAATGCGAGTTCTTGCAGCCAAGCTCCGCCGCCTTGATGTTCATCTGCTTGATGAAGGTCCCGACGGATCCGAAGACGTGCTCGCCAACCGCGTAAGTAGCCTCATTTGCGGATTCGAGCATAATGCCGTAGAGGGCCTCCTCCATGGACAGCTGCTCTCCCTCCACAAGCCCCATGCGGCTGCTGGCCTTCGAGACGTACCACTCCGCCTCGTAGGAGACTGTGACGGTCTCGTTCAGGTTGCTGTTTTCAAGAGCGAGCAGAGTTGTGAGTATCTTTGTCGTGCTCGCCGGATAATACGCCGTATATATGTCTTTCTCGTACAGTATGAGTCCCGTCGTCTGCTCCACAACGATAGCCGCGTCCGCCGATATGTCGGGGCCCGCGGGCCACAGAGGCTGTTCCTGCGCCTCTCCTTCCTGCCCGTCGTCCGCAGCGCGCGCAACGCAGGGTGTCAGGCTAAAGATCAGGCTCAGAAGGAGCACCAGGACCGGGATCGCTTTCCTTGTCCTCACTGTTTTTCTCCTTTGGATGTCACTTGTTTTATTATAAGCCTTGTGACCCTTCATAGTAAAGAGTTTTAGCAGGGATTTGACGCTTCGGGAAATGCCCGAAAGTACAAATAAAGTAACGATATGTGCTTGCCTTGCAAATCCCAAAATGATAGATTTAGGGCGAAGGGAACAAGGCTGATGCCTGTTATTTTGCTATATTCAAGAAAGGATGTACGGATCATGGAGCTTTTCAATGTAAAGATTGACGTCAAAAACAAGCCTGTACTCGATCCCGGATTCATACCGGTGCTCAAGTACAACCGCGCATTTTTAAAGGACGCGAAGAAACCCGTCTCGATCGCCGTAGAGCGCGCTGACGGACAGATGGCGACCGTTCACACTTATATCCACGGCACGGAGAACATGAGGGAGGCCGACAGATATTACATCAACAGACTTGCAAAGACTCTTCTGTGGATGAAGGGCGGCTTTAAGATCTATGTTTCGGGAGATGAGGACATAGCTTCCTACCTTGCGGACGCATTTGCAAAGGGCGGGATCCAGGACTTCGACAACGGCTTCATGGCCAACGTCTACGAGCATCCTTTCGAGGTGGTATCGGTGGACAAGGTACCCGAGACAAAGGATTCGCCCAAGAGGATGGGCGGCCATATGAACGGCTGCAGGATCGGTTTCGACGCAGGCGGCAGCGACAGGAAGGTCAGCGCTCTGATCGACGGTGAGAGCGTGTTCTCCGAGGAAGTTGTATGGTTCCCCAAGACAAACTCCGACCTCAAGT
>JAGDDC010000131.1 GCA_017958245.1 Lachnospiraceae bacterium | reverse complement strand
GGGGCTCGTCGAGCGATATGAGGACCCCAAGAAGGAAAGCACCATAGCGCAGATGATCTCAGCCCTCTACGAAGCCGCCATGAGTACGGCCTGGCCCGAGGAATGGCTCGAGGGATGCAAGGAGATCTACGAGGCAGAGACTGCAAATGAGCTCGAGGCGACTTCCTTCATGCAGGAGCTTGAGAGGATGTGCACGGATGAGTTTGAAAGCTGCAGAAAGCTTGCTGTGAGGAACCTTGAGCTTGCGGGCTTGCCGGTGGGACCCTCCTGCTATGTCGAGGCTTTGACTGATGATGTGGTACTCTTTGATGATCTGCTGGCTGCAAAACGTTTTGACAAGAGATACGATATCCTGAAAGATATCAAGATGACCGGTCTTGGCTCCAAGAGGTCCTCAGGGGAGGAAGAGACCGCCATGCGCGAAAGGATCAAGGCCGATCGTGAGATATATAAGAACGTTATCTCGCAGATGAAGAAGGATATCTTCGATAAGGACCTCGAAGAGCACCTCGAGGACGTGGAGGCGACATCCGGGCAGGCGCATACCCTCATAGAGCTTGCGATCGAGTACGGCGAGAGGCTTTCAAAGAAGAAGAGAAAGGCCGGAGTCATGGACTTCGGTGATATAGAGCACAACGCCCTGAAGGTCCTTTTGGACGGCAGAGGCAGTGAGGCGAAGGCTTCCGAGAGCGCGAAAGAGCTCAGGGCCCAGTTTGATGAGATCATGATCGACGAGTATCAGGACAGCAACTATATACAGGAGCTGATACTCACCACTATCGTAGGGCCCGAGGGGGAAGAACCGTCACTCTTCGTGGTGGGCGATGTAAAGCAGAGCATTTACAGCTTCAGAATGGCGAAACCCCAGCTCTTCATAAAGCGCTATGAGAGATTCTCAAGTGGCGAAGGCGGCAAGGCCATAGATCTCGACAAGAACTTCAGGAGCAGAGCCAACGTGCTCGGAGCGGTCAACAGCCTGTTTGAGAGGATCATGCACGCCGAGCTCGGCGGAGTGGAGTACGACGAGAAAGCGAAGCTAAAGCCCGGTGCGCCCTATGACGGCGCGGGAGAGAAGACCGAGATCCACCTGATTGAGATCGGGGACTCGGTCGATGAGGAGGACACAAGCTCCAAATGCATCGAGGCTGCAAGGATAGGCCTGAGGATAAAGGAATACGTGTCGGACGCGCGCTTCAAGGTCTTCGATCTCGACAGGCAGGAGTACAGACCCTGCGAGTATGGCGATATAGTCATACTCCTGCGCACCATGAGCGGCTGGTCTGGCGAGTTCGCGCAAACGCTTTCGAGGATGGGCATCCCCGTGGTGGCGGACGTCTCGTCGGGCTTCTTTGAGACGCTCGAGGTACAGACGGTGCTCAACTATCTGAGGATACTCGACAACCCGGTCCAGGACATACCCTTTGTCGCCGTGCTCCACAGCGCCATTGGCGGCCTGTCAAATGATGATCTCTCGGTGATAAAGGCAAACGGAGGCCCGGGCGACAGCTTCTGCGAAGCATGCAGGTCATTTGCCACGTCGCACGGTGAAGGCGAACTTGGCGGGAGGTTGAGGAGCTTCTTTGAGACCTACGACAAGCTGAGAGCAGTCGTCTCGGACGATCTGAGCGGCCTCATAAGGCTCGTGTGCGAAGAGACGGGCTTCATATACTATGTCGCGATGCTCGACGGGGCGGACATAAGGATCGCAAACCTGAGGTATCTTGAAGACAGGGCGGTCGCATTTGCAAAGACGAGCTATCACGGACTGTTCAACTTCTTAAGATATGTGGAGAAACTGAGAAAACACGACCTGGACTACGGGGAAGCGCTCTCTGCGGCCGAGTCCGGCGCCGTGAGGATCATGTCGATACACAAGAGCAAGGGACTTGAGTTTCCCGTAGTCTTCCTTGCGGGCATGGGCAAGCGTTTCAACTATAGAGACGCGCAAAATGAGCTCATCGTCCATCCCGAATTCGGGATCGCTTCAAAGAGGATCGATCTCGACCTGAGAGTCAAGAGTGAGACCCTGCTTCACAAGGCATTTGCTAGATTCGTGAGGAAATCGATACTCGGCGAGGAGATGAGGATACTCTACGTCGCGATGACAAGGGCGAAGGAAAAGCTTGTGATCACCGCAGCCGGCAAGAGTTTCAAGGATGTGGAGTGCAAAGACGCTCTCCAGGTGCAGATCGAGAAGTCGTCGAGGTACATAGACCTGATCAGGCTCGCCGCGGACGCAGAGTGGTTCGACACATACCCGATACCCGCAGATCAGATCCTTCGCGCCTTCCGTGGCGCGGATGAGGGCGAGGAGGAGACCGGGAAGGTTGACCTTGCAGCGTTCTTTAAAGGGAACGACCTCGCGGACCTGAGGGCCGTGAGGAACTATGATTACAGCGCGGGCGACTCCGATATCCCCGTGAAGATCACGGTGTCCGAGCTAAAGAGGCGGCACGCCGAGGCCATGTATGAAGCCGAGGAGATCCTCCTGCAGTTGGGAGTCAGCCCGGAGAATGAAACAATCCCTGCAGCCGACGGGGAAGCACCTCTTCCGGAAGAAGCGGAACCCTCCCCGCAGAGTGCTGAGGAAGCGGTCCGCGTCATACCCCTCCCCGTTTTCATGGGTGGAGAGAAGGGGCAGAACGCGGGAGCTGCGCTCGGAACGCTGTGCCATTTGCTGCTGGAGCATTTTCCTTTTGAAGAGGAAGAG
>JAGDDC010000130.1 GCA_017958245.1 Lachnospiraceae bacterium | reverse complement strand
GAAAAGATGCTCGAGAAGATCGAGCGGGTCGAGAAGCCTACCTACGTAAAGGACGACATGAACCTGAAGCTCACGCCCAACATACTGAGCGGAAACGATGTTCTTGCAGTAAAGAACGTGAGCAAGAGCTTTGGGGATCTCACCTTGTTCGACAAGGCGAATTTTGAGATAAAGCGCGGTGAAAAGGTCGCGATCATAGGAAACAACGGCACGGGCAAGACCACCATGTTGAAGATCATCAACGGTCTCACCCCAAGCGATTCGGGCGAGGTGATCCTCGGCGCGAAGGTCTACGTCGGGTATTACGATCAGGAACATCACGTGCTCGACCCCGACAAAAGCCTCTATCAGGAGATATCCGACGCCTATCCGAGGCTTGACAACACACAGATCAGGAACACTCTCGCAGCCTTCCTCTTCACCGGTGATGATGTCTTCAAGCTCGTAAAAGAGCTCTCCGGAGGCGAGAAGGGGCGCGTGTCTCTCGCCAAGCTCATGCTCTCGAAGGCCAACTTCCTGATACTCGACGAGCCCACCAACCACCTTGACATCACCTCAAAAGAGATCCTCGAGGAAGCCATAGCGGGCTATGAGGGCACAGTCCTCTATGTATCGCACGACCGTTATTTCATAAACAAGACAGCAACGAGGATACTTGAACTTAGAGACGGGCAGTTCCTTAACTTCCCCGGCAACTATGACCGGTATCTCGAAAAGAAGGATATCTACTCTCCCGCATCCGACGTAAAAAAAGATGTGACTGAAGACACCGTGTCGGAGACCAAGCGGGACTGGGCAGAGCAGAAAAAGGACCAGGCCGCTCTGCGCAAGCGAAAAAACGACCTGAAGAAATGCGAAGACGAGATCGCGGATATCGAAAGTCAGCTTGAATCGATAGACGCGGAGCTCCTCGATGAGAGCGTGTTCACCGACCACGCCAAGCTCATGGAGATCACCGGGCGCAAAAAAGAGCTTGAGGATCGTCTCTCAGCGCTCATGGAACAGTGGGAAGAACTCGCATCCGAGCAGTAAAGGGATGCGAGGGGGGATTATATCAAAGGAGGAAAAACAATGAGAACAAAAAGGATACGAGCTGCGATCGTTGCACTTCTTACGGTCGCAAGCATACTGTTTTCCACAGCGGTCAGGGCATCTGCGGGACAGAACGACAACAACCCGTTCCCCAATTATATGACCGTGCATTTCATGCTTTCAGACGATGAGGAAGCATCAGGTACCATGTCTGACGTCAATGTTGTCATGAACAGTTCTTTCAAGCTTCCCGTCTGTACGTATGAGGCGGCTGAAGGCTATATGTTCGACAGCTATACCATCTGTGATACCGCATACGGATCAAAGCAATACAAGGCAGGCGATACGATAGTACTCTCAAACAGCAGCGATCTGTATATCTGGTGCAATTTCAAACGTGACGACAAGACCGTCATCTCCTTCGTGCCCCAGTGGGACGATACCTGTACCGGCACGATGGACGATGTCGTCATAAAGAAGAATCAGTCATTCACACTTCCCAAATGCTCTTTCAAGCCTGCTGAGGGCTATATCTTTGACTATTGGTATTATGACAAGGAGTATAAAGCCGGCGACAAGATAAGCTTCGGGAACAAGCGCGAGGTCACGCTCTTCGCAGTCTTCAAAAAAGACCAGTCCGTACTTGTCGTCTTTGACAACGGCCTCAAGGGGAAGGACCATGAGTTTTATGAATCGCAGATGACCTACGAGATACAAGGCGGCAAGAAGATGATCCTGCTTCCCGAGCCTAATTTTATAAAAACAAGCAGCTACAAGTTCAAGGGTTGGAAAAACGGGAAGGTCGGAGAATACTGCGAAGTT
>JAGDDC010000129.1 GCA_017958245.1 Lachnospiraceae bacterium | reverse complement strand
CGCTGAGGACTAAGTAGATCTCCCTCTCCTCCTTCGGGATCGCCGCGATGAGCTTCTCGAGGTCGTCGCGCTGTTCCTTGCTTCTGTGCGATCTCCCGGCCGTGTCTATGAGCACTATGTCGTGTCCCTTGAAATCCTCTGCCGCCTGCTTCATCTCGGTGTGCGAATAAACCACCTTGAGAGGCGTCCCCATGATGTCCGCGTAGGTCTTTAACTGGTCGACCGCAGCGATCCTGTAGGTGTCTGCCGTGAGCAGCGCCACGTTGACCTTCTTCTTGACCTTGAGCGTCGAGGCAAGCTTGGCTATGGTCGTCGTCTTTCCGACGCCCGTGGGCCCTATGAAGAAGACGTACTTCGTCTTGCCGGGCTTGATCTCGAGCAGTTCGGTCTTCCCGAGCTTGAGCACTATCTTCTGGTAGACCGCGGAGAGTATGTTGTCAAGGGAGGAGTCCTTTTTTAAGCCCCCCTCGATCTCCGAGATCACCTGGTTTGCGTACTTTTCGTCCACCTCGTTGTCCACAAGCTGGTTGTATATGAGTCTTATATAGGAAATGTTGCTGTCCTCGGCCCCGTCTTCCTCGGCCGCCTGATCCCTGCCCGAAGCCTCCTGGGGAGCCTGTCTCTTCGCCTCCTCCTTCGCGGCCATCTGCTTCTCCATCATGCTCTTTAAGTCGTCGAGCTTCTTTTCAAGGTGCGAAGCCTGAGCCTGGCTGTCGTCGTCGTCATCCGCGATCAGATCGATGTGCGCGGGATGAGAGCGCTCCGCGGGCGCCGGCCTCACGGTCTCCTTCGGCTGGTATGTGATGTTCTCATCGAGCGCCGCCGTCACCTCGACCTGCTTCTTCTTGAAGAGCTTCAATATGCCTTTGGGACTGACGGACTTTACGTTCATGACGACAGCATCCTTGCCGAGGTCCTCCTTGGCGAGCGTGATAGCTTCAGATTCGGTATTCGCGTAGAATTTCTTGATAATCATTGTGAAGTCACCATCCCAACTGATTGCAGTTCAACGTTTGATTCGATCTCGTTGTAGGAAACTATGATGAGATCCGAGAAATAATCCCTCGTAAGCTTCTTAAAGTACATCCTGACTATGGGCGAGGTTATGATTATGGGGTTCTTGCCCATGTTCTCAAGCTTCTCGACCTCCGTCTTGACGGAGTTTATGATCTTTTGCGTCTTTTCGGGATCGAGGCTTATGTACGATCCCTGCTCGGTGCTCTTGACGGAGGACATGATCTCCTGCTCGGTCTTCGGATCGAGCGTCACAACGCTCGTCGTCTCACCCGCAGGGAAGTACTTGCTCGAGATCTGCCTCTTGAGAGCCTGTCTCACATACTCCGTGAGCACGTCCGTGTCCCTAGTGGTCGCTGCGTAATCCGCGAGCGTCTCGAAGATGGTCACAAGATCCCTTATGGATATGCCCTCTCTCAAGAGGTTCTGAAGTACCTTCTGGATCTCGCCTACGCCTAGGAGCTTAGGCACAAGCTCCGATATGAGCGTCTGGTTTGCCTCCTGTATGTTGTTGATGAGGTTCTGAACGTCCTGCCTCGTGAGCAGCTCGTCGAGATGAGCCCTGATGACCTCCGTGAGGTGGGTCGCGATGATCGAAGGCGGATCGACGACCGTGTAGCCGAAGGACTCGGCCCTCTCCCTCTGTCCCTCCGTGATCCATATTGCGGGAAGGTGGAAGGACGGCTCAAATGTGGGTATACCCGTGATCTCTTCCTCAACATATCCCGGGTTCATGGCCATATAGTGGTCGAAGAGGATCTCTCCCTCGCTCACCTCTATGCCCTTTATCTTGATAACATACTGGTTGGGGTTCAACTGTATGTTGTCCCTTAGTCTGATCGTGGGAACGACACAGCCGTACTCGACGGCCACCTGTCGTCTTATGAGCACCACTCGGTCAAGCAGGTCGCCACCCTGGTTGGCGTCCGCAAGAGGTATGATGCCGTAGCCGAACTCCAGCTCTATGGAATCGACCTGCAGGAGCGAGACGACGTTCTCCGGACGCCTTATCTCCTCCGCCGAGGTCTCCTCCTCGCTCACTTCCTTCTCCACCGTAGTGACCTTGATCTTCTTGTCGATGTTCCTCCCGACTATCAGGAAGAGTGCTCCAAGCGGCAGGAATATGAGGATGGGGAGCGGAGTCAGGACTCCGAAGATCACCATCGCCGCACCGACTATATAGAGTACCCTCGGTATCGCAAAGAGCTGAGATACCAGCACGTTTCCTGTGTCTGCATCCTTCGAGACCTTGGTTACAAGAACACCGGTCGCGAGAGATATCATGAGTGATGGCAGCGAGCTCACAAGCCCGTCACCTATAGTCAGTATGCCGTAGGTCATGAAGGCCGAGCCGGCGTCCATTTGCCTGTTCATGATGCCCATCACCACGCCGCCCGCGAGGTTGATGATGGTTATAATGAGACCTGCGACCGCATCTCCCTTTACGTATTTGGTGGCACCGTCCATGGATCCGAAGAAGGTGGACTCCTCCTGGATCTTCTCACGTCTCGCCTTCGCCTCGGCGTCCGTTATGGCTCCCGTGTTCAGATCGGCGTCGATAGCCATCTGTTTTCCGGGCATTGCATCGAGCGTGAACCTCGCGGTTACCTCGGATACACGCTCCGAGCCCTTGTTGATCACGAGGAACTGTACGATCAGGAGTATGATGAAGATTATGGCGCCGATGATCGGGTCGTCTCCGCCGACGAACTTGCCGAACTCGGTTATGACGGTACCGGGATTACCCGTCGTGAGGATGAGCCTCGTCGACGAGACGTTGAGCGATATCCTGAAGACCGTCGTAAAAAGGAGCATCGTGGGGAAAGCGGACATCCCCAGCACTTCCTTCGTAAAGAGCGCGTTGAACAGAACGATCATCGCGAGCGCTATGTTGAAGGCGACGAGCACATCGAGCAGCACGCTCGGGATCGGGATGATCAGGAAGATGACTATCGAGAGCACATATATGCCGACCGCGTAGTTGGGCAGGTTCTTTACCAATGTCCTCATATGTCTCCTCCTTTCTTTCCCTTTTTCCGTGCTGAGGTCACCTTAAGGGCTTTACCTGTTGTTCAACGAATAAACGTAAGCCAGCACCTCCGCAGTCATCTGATAGAGCTCCTCCGGTATCTCCTCGTCGAGCTCAACGTTGGTGTAGAGCATCCTCGCTAGAGGCTTGTTCTCAACTATCGGTATCTGAAGCTCCCTCGCCCTGTCCTTTATCTTCATTGCGAGATAATCGGCTCCCTTCGCAAGGAGCACGGGCGCGTCGAGCGTCTCTTTGTCGTATCTTATCGCGCAGGCCAGATGAGTAGGGTTGGTGATGACAACATCAGCCTCGGGAAGCTTCTGCATCATCCTCCGGTTCGAGGCTTCCCTCATCTTCTGCCTGATCTGCTGTTTGATCTTCGGATCGCCCTCGCTCTGCTTGAACTCGTCCTTGATCTCCTGCTTGGTCATCCTCATCTCTTTCCTGAACTTCATCCTCTGGTAGATATAGTCCGCGATGCCGAGCACGAGGTAGAAGAGGCTGATCTTGAGTCCGAGGTTGATCGCTATGTCACCTATGAGCATGACCGCGGCTTCAAGCCCGATCCCGTAAATGATGCCCAGAGTGCCTGCCTCGTCCATGATGGTCGTGTAGGCGAGATAAAGAATGAAACCGACCTTCAGTATGGCCTTTACAAGGTCTATCAGCTTGTCCTTCGAGAACATCCGCTTGAAGCCCTTTAAGGGACTCAGCTTGCTCAGCTTTGGCTGGAGCGGCTTGGCAGTAGGCTTCCATTTGACCTGAAGGACGTTTACAAATGTTGCTATGAGGATGGCCGCTATGAAGATCGGGAGAGCTATCGACTCGACCTTCCACAAGCCCTCGTTGATTATGGCCGAGCCGTATCCGTTGTTGAAGATCTCCCTCGAATACTCATCCATCAGGTTGTAGGAGAACCTGAACACGTCCACGAAGTTCTCTCCCATGACGCCCGCGAAGAGCTTGAGGCTCAGGAAGAGTCCGAGGAGGGTGAAGGCCGTCACGAGCTCCTGGCTCTTGGCAACCTGACCTTCTTTTCTCGCGTCCTCGAGTTTCTTCGGTGTCGCTTCCTCAGTCTTTTCACCGCCGGGTCCTTCATTTGAGGCGAAGAACTGGAGGTTCATGGGAAGGAAGGTGACTCTTATGCTGTTGTTTTTATCCGAGATATCCGATCGCAGCACGCAGTACCTCCATCATCTTTCCAAAGATGAAATCTCCAACGGCGGGCAGCAGCTCTATCATGACCAGCAGCACCGCAAGCCCCACGAGAACCTTGAGCTGTATACCTATGACGAACATGTTCATCTGCGGGGCGACCTTGGCGAGTATCGCAAGGACGGTGTTCACTATCAGTATGGACGCAAAGATCGGCAGCACGATCCTGAAAGCTATGACAAAGTAATCCGTCATGAACTTTACCATGACCGAGTAGATCTCGCTGCTGATGTTCACTCCCCCGACGGGTATCAGCGTGTAGCTGTCGACCAGCGCCGACAGGAGGTAGTGATGCATATAAGTGACCATGAGCATCAGCATGACCGCGTAGGAGTACAGGTTGCCGGTGATGGTGACCTGTGCGCTCGTTACGGGGTCGAACTCGTTGACCATCGAGAGTCCGATCTCCGTATCTATCAGCTGACCCGCAAATGCGAGTATCTGGTAACAGATGTTTGACAAAAACCCCAGGACAAGCCCTGCGAGCAGCTCACCGACGATCAGCGTCGAGTAGCCGAAGATCCCGTTGTAATCGAGCCTGTTGTAGGGCAGGACGGCGTAGAGCACAACGGACAGCGCAAGCGTGAAGCCGACCTTCACCCTCCTGGGCACGTTCTTTATGTTGAAGAACGGCGCGGTGAACACAAACCCGCTCGACCTGACAAGTATGCAAAAAAAGTACTCTATCCTTAGTAATTCCATATTTTTAAAAGTCAGCCTCGCAAATCCAGTCGCAATGCAACGCATTGTGACACAGCTTCGCGATTTGCTCGGTATAAAATCGTCTGCTCCGCAGCCTCCCGCATCAAAATACACGATGCGGGGCAGGATCTTCGATCCTGCTATTTTATATATTCCGGTATGTTTTCGCACAGATATGTGAAAAACTCCGAAACGTTTGTCATGATCCAGTTCCCGAGCAGCATTATGGCCAGGAATATGGCTATGAGCTTGGGAACGAACGAGAGCGTCTGCTCCTGGATCGATGTAACTGTCTGCAATATACTGATGATGAGGCCCACAACGAGCGACACTATCAGCACGGGCGCAGCCACCTTTATGATCAGGTATAGTGACTCCCTCATAAGAGTTACCAGAACGTTTTCATCCACAAAGCATCACCTGCCTCTCCTTTTTTGAACCATTTGCGGGCCGATGTGAACGGCCCGTCAGTCGAAGAAGGTCGCCACGACCCTTCCGACCACCAGATCCCAGCCGTCCGCTATGATGAACAGCAGGATCTTAAAAGGCATCGATATGGTTGTCGGCGGGAGCATCATCATACCCATCGACATGAGTGTCGACGCGACGACCATATCTATCACTATGAATGGTATGTATATCAGGAAGCCTATGATGAAGGCTATCCTCAGCTCGCTCAGGATGAAGGCCGGGATCAGTACAGAGTTGGGTATGTCGGCTCTCGAGTTGACCTCGTCGATCTCCGCTATGTCGAGGAAGAGCTGAAGGTCCTTCTCGTTCTCCATCTGGTTGAACATGAAGTCCCTCACGGGCTCCATGCCTTTGTCAAATGCCTCCTCCGCAGTGATCTCGCCACGGTTTAAGGGCTGGAGTGCCTCCTCGTTGATCCTTGAGAAGACGGGCGCCATGATGAACACCGTAAGGAACAGTGCAAGTCCTATGAGCACCTGGTTCGGAGGCGTCGTCTGAGTTCCCAGCGCCGTCCTCACAAAATGCAGCACGATGACGATCCTCGTGAAGGACGTCAGCATGATGAGGATCGATGGCGCGAGCGCGATGACCGTTAAAATCAAAAGAATCTGCAGGGTCGCCGAAAGAGAGCTCGTTCCGTCATCTGAATAACGAAATGAAAGCCCTCCCAGGTTACCGAGCAGACTCGATCCACCGGAATCCGTGTCCTCGTTTGAAGTTGTGGTAGTCACGTCCTCCGGAGTCGCCACATCGAACTCCGAGGCGGACGCATTTGCCTTTTTTGGCGCACAAAAACTAAAGGTCAACAAACACATCGCTACGAGCAGAACTCCGAAAACCAGAGATTTTCTGAAAGATCTACTCTTACAAAGCTTCTTCATGATCATCAACCTTCTTTATTCTGTTATCTTGAGTTTCCTCCTGCTCTGTCTCATCAAACCACGTCTCCGGAACGTCCGCTTTCGCGTCGCTTCCTTCATCTTCACCGCTTGTGACCTTCGAGGTTATGTCTGCGGGGGAACTCCCCTTTTTGCGCTGTTTCACGATCCCCGAGAGGATCTGCCTGAAACCCGGCGCGTCTTTTGCCTCACGCACAAGGACCAGATCGTCTTCGCTTAGCTCGGCGATCGATGTCACGTTGTCCTTTGAGACAGCGATCAGGAAATACTTTTTTCCGACTTGGATTATCTGAAGATACTTGTTGCCCGCAAGCCTGAAGATCTCGACGGATCTGAAGTTCCCTCCCTCAAGCTTTCCGGCCTGGCGCCTGCCGACGAATTTCGTCGTATAGTAGCTCGCGGCTATGATCAACGCACAAAGGATGATCAGGCCGATCATCTTCAGAACACTGTTAGCACCTGAGAAGCCCTGGTACAGGAAGACAAGAGTATCCACCTATGCTACTTCGTGACCTCTGTTACCCTTATACCGAAAGCTTCCTCAATGACGACAACCTCGCCCTTCGCAACGTACTTGCCGTTGACGAGAACGTCGATGGGTTCTCCGGCGAGACGGTTGAGCTCGATGATCGTGCCCGGCGCGAAATCAAGGATCTCCTTGATCGATTTGCTTGTCCTTCCGAGCTCTGCCGTGACTTCAAGCGGTACGTCAAGCAGCAGGTCGATGTTCTCCGTCTGCATGAGCGGGCTCTGCACGGGTATAAAAGGCTGGAAGGCAACCGGCGCGATGTTGACGTCCTGCACGGGAGGCGCCATGTAAGGCACTCCCTGCGGAGGCGCTTGGTATTGCGGCGGTGGCGCCTGTGGCTGCGGCGCCGGTGCGGGTGCCGGCGTGGGCATCGGTGCAGGTGCTGGCGTCGGTGCGGGTGCCGGTGCAGGGGCGGGAGCCGGTTCAGGTGCCGGTTCGTCAGGCTGTATGTCAAGCATACCGCCGGATACATAGTTTACAAACTGCTTGTACATGCCCTTCGCAAAATCAAACGAATAGAGCTGCATAAGCTCGCTGTCGATCAGGTCGCCGATCTCCATTCTGAAAGCGACCTTCACGAACCTGCTCTTCAAGAAATCAGCTATCTGTGAAGCCTCGACCGTCTCCGCGAGGTTCACGAGACTGGCCGTGGGCGGGCTGATATCTATCTTCTTCTCAAGCATCGACGAGAGCGAAGTCGAAGACGAACCCATCATCTGGTTCATCGCCTCACTGATCGCGCTCAAATGAAGCTCTGAGAGCTCTCCCTCCGTGTTTGAACCGTCACCGCCCATCATAAGGTCGGTGATGAACTTGACGTCCTTCTCCTTCATGATGAGGATGTTGTTTCCGTCAAGTCCCTGTGTGTAATATATCTGGATGAAAACGCACGGAAGCTCATAATCCTTTAAGAGATCATCCCAGATGGCGTATGAGACCTGAGGAGTCGTTATGTCGACCCTCTGGTTCAAGAGCGATGACAGCGTGGTCGCGGCAGTTCCCATACTGATGTTTGAGATCTCACCGACAGCGTCCTTTTCCTCCGGCGTAAGCTCGGGTAAAGATCCGTCTGCGGCGGGCGCTGCCGGCGCTTCCGCCTCCGGGGATGGATCGTCACCGGTTCCAACTCCGCTGAGCAATGCGTTTATCTCTTCCTGTGATAGCATGCCATCCATATCCGGTTATTCCTCCTCCCTCACTATTGATGATACCTTTACCGCGTAGCTCTCCGAGGACGAGCCCGGAAGTGCTTTGAATTTCCTTATGTTTCCTACGTAAACGTCAAGCTCGTCCTCAACCTTCGAGTTGAGCTTGATGATATCACCCTTTTGTATATTGATAAAATCGTTGACCGAGATCGTGCTCTTGCCAAGAACCGCCCTGATGGGGATCCTCGCCTTCGCTATGGCCACCTCGATCAGATCCTTGTAGGCCATGTTGTCGGCAACCTTCATGGTCGAGTACCAGTACTTGGTGTTGAGCTTGTCAATAACGTCCTCGAGCACCTCGTACGGCAGGCAGACATTGAGCATGCCCTCCGTGGTACCGATCTTCATGTTCATGGTCACGATCGACGCCATCTCGTTCGGGGCTATGATCTGCGCGAACTGTGAGTTCGTCTCGATCCTTGTGAGCCTCGGGTTGAGCGAGACCACGTTGTTCCACGGCTCCAGAAGGAGGTTCGTCATGACCGAGAAGATCCTCTCTATGATGACCAGCTCGATCTCCGAGAAGTCTCTTGATTTCTCCAGGGGATTCCCGCTTCCGCCGAGCATCCTGTCCACGATCGCATACCCTAAGTTGTCCGCAAGCTCGATGATGATATTGCCCTCGAGCGGCGAAAAATCAATGATCCCGAGCAATACAGGGTTTGACAGGGCGTTCGTGAACTCCTGGAACACCTGCGCCTCGGCGTTCATGACTTCCACGCTCACGTTCTTTCGCAGATACACGGGAAGCTGTGTCGCAAGGAGCCTGCTGTAGTGTTCGAATATGATCTCGAGAGTACGCAGATGCTCTTTGGAGAATTTCGACGGACGATGGAAGTCGTAGTTTTTCACGATCTTCTCGTTCGTCTCTTTTATCTCTTCGGCATCCAGCTCTCCACTACTCAATGCGGCGAGCAGATTATCTATTTCATTTTGGGATAAAACGTCGCCCATATCGATCCCTCCGGGTAACAGCCGCGCTTTTAAACTTCCCCTTCAGGAGACGCAGCCTTTGTCGGGCACTTCCTGCCCCCGACCGGGTGTGACTTACTGAGTCAGATACGACAGCGTCATGTCGCAAATGAACGTCGATCCGAACAGTGACTGGATCTCCGTGAGCACGGTCTGCTTGATCTGTGCGGCCGTGTCCGCGTCGTTGAGTTCATCCGCAGTATATCTCTTGACGTTGTTTATGATGATCGCCTGGAGATCGCTCTTCATGGTGTCAACCTTGGGATTGAGCGTCTCGTAATCGGGGTTCTCCGTGTTGATGGTGAGGCTCGCGTTGATCACCGCGTAGTGCGTCTTGCCGTCCTCGCCGCCCTTTAAGTTGGCCTTCATCTCCTCGAAGACGTACTTCTCGACCTTCGTTATGTCGTAGTCTCCGGGCGTCATGCCGGGCTCAACGGGTATCGGTGACTCAAGCTCAAGATCGATGACCGAAAGCACCTTCGTGATGAGCTCATCGGTCTTCTTGGCGTTCGGTATCACAAGGAACGCACTTATCGCCGTGAGTGTAAGGTTCACGATCGTAAGTATCAATATGAGCATCGCCAGCATGTTCTTCTTCATCTGAAATCCTCCGTACTCTTAAGCGTGAACCGCCGAGGCGGTCCCGCTCTTTGATATACTTCCTAGTCCGAATTGAGGGAGTTGTAAAGCCTTATCTCCACACGCCTGTTCTTTGCCCTTCCCTCCGCGGTAGTGTTGGTCGCTATCGGATCGTACTCGCCGCGTCCGGTCCACGAAAGCCTCTCTATGTCTATGCCCTTGACCTGGGCAAGGAACTGAGCGGTGCTTATGGCGCGGGCCGACGAGAGTATGTCGTTGCTCTCGTACTTTGCGGAGTTCATCGGAACGTTGTCCGTGTGTCCTATGATCTCGACGTTGTGTCCGTCGTAGACTCTCAATATGTCGCCAACCTTGGAGAGGAGAGGTTTACACTCCTCCTTGAGCTCTGCCCTTCCGGAATCGAAGAGCACCGAGCCGCTTATGTTTATCTCTACGTATTTGCCGTGGGAATCCATCGACAGATCGAACTGTCCTTCGAGGTTGTAACGCTCGGTCAGCTCTGCAATGTTGTCGAGCATCGCCTCGGTCTCCTCGAGGTTGGCCTGTTCAAGCTGCTCCTCAAGGGTCTGTTCCTTTCCCTCTTCCTTTTCCTTTTCCTTGCCGGTCTCGTCGTAGGTCTCGTTGTCCTCGCTCAAGGTGCCCATGGAACTCATGTAGTCGCCCAACTCAACGAGCTGTGTCGTACCGGTTCCGACGAGGCTTCCGTCGCCTATGGCGGTCGATCCCGAATCAAATATGCTGAAAGCGTTGTTGAAGGAAGCGACGACCTGTTCCCATTTGTCCGCGTCGACAGACGACATCGCAAACAACAAAACGAAGAAGCACAGCAAAAGGTTCATCAGATCGGAGAATGTAGCCATCCATGCGGGTGAACCTTTCGGAGCCTCTTCCTGCTTTTTCTTAGCCATTCTCTTCACCACCTCCGTCGGTCAGCGATCCGCGCTTGTCGGGTGCCAGGAATGACTTCAGTTTTTCCTCTATAACTCTGGGGTTCTCTCCTGCCTGAATAGAGAGAAGTCCCTCAACCATAACTTCCTTCATCTGGATCTCTGCGTCGTTCTTTGCCTTGAGCTTCGTAGCCATGGGCGTTGCGATCCAGTTTGCGAGCACGGAACCGTAGAATGTCGTAACGAGTGCGACGGACATGTTGGGGCCTACCGCTGCGAGATCGTCGAGTTTCTTGAGCATGTTGATGAGTCCGATCAGGGTACCGATCATACCCCATGCAGGACCGTTTGAAGCGAGGTTCTCCCAGAAACCGATCTTGTCCTTGTGTCTTCCCTCGACGCACATAAGCTCCGTCTCCATGATGCTTCGAACGAGCTCGGGATCTGTACCGTCGACGATCAGGAGGATACCCTTCTTCATGAAGGAATCCTCAATGGAGCCTGCTGCTTCCTCAAGTGCGAGAAGGCCTTCCTTTCGCGCTATATTCGAAAGCTCGATGATCTTCTTAATCGTAGCCTCCTCATCCACCGTCTGCATCTTCATGGCCAGAGAGAAGGTCTTGAGGCAGCTGACGAAGTCAGGTATACTGGCCCTCATCATGAGAACGCCCATGAAAGCACCACCAAATGTGATGAGAACGGATGAAGGATCCCAGAAGTTGCCGAGTGCGGCAAATCCCATCTCACCACTAACTATTCCGAATACCATGAGGCCACCGGCCCCGGCAAGCCCTATCAATGTAGCCAGATCCAAAACGTGCACCACCTATCGTCTTATCTATAGCTAAATTCCTATACAGAATAATTTTACTAGACTTTTAACAATTTGTCTACTTATCTTTTCTATTATTTTCTACCTATTTGTAGATTTTTTTAGAAAACCTCATCTATATATTGTGGTTTTGGCAGCAAAATGAAACCGCTCCTGCCAAATTGTAGTAAACCTTCTCACACAATTTAGAAAATTAGGCAGCAGCCACTGTGTCCAGCGTCTGCTGCCCGTATGTGGGAGAGGTACAATTCTCGTTATTATCCGGTCAGATCATTATCTCTTGAGATTGATGAGCTCCTCAAGGAGTGTATCCGATGTTGTGATGATCCTCGAGTTTGCCTGGAAACCTCTCTGAGTCGTGATCATTTGCGTAAACTCAGTGGAGAGGTCTACGTTCGACATCTCGAGAACACCGGTATCCATCTTGCCGCCGAGCGAGGAGATGTCCACGCCGACTCCGTCGAATGTACCCGAGTTCATGGTCGTTGTGTAGAGGTTGCTTCCGACTGCCTCAAGACCTGCGGGGTTTGCGAAGCTTGTCACCGCGATCTGGCAGAGGAGCTTGGTCTCGCCGTTGTCGTATGTGCCGTAGATCCTGCCGTACTGGTCTACCGTCATACCTGTCATGTTACCCTGAGGCTTGCCTGCGCCGCTGCCGTCAGCGAGTGCGCCGCGCTCGGAGGTGATGGTCGAAGAACCGCTGCTTGCGTACATTGTCATAGCCGAGAAATCAACATCGATCTCCTGGAAAGGCTGGGGATCTGCGATCACCTGGAACATGACGCTGTCAGCGCCCTCTTCCTCGCCGATCTGCTGGAACTTACCGGTAGCCGCGTCAAATGTGAGGTTGATGCCTTCCATCTCGATCGTGACTGTTCCGTCTTCCTCGTTGATCTCGCTCACGCTGTACTCTTCGCCGCCGAAGGAGAAGCTTGTGATAGCCGAAGGCTGGTAGGTGATGGTTCCGTCGTCTTCAACTGTCTTCTTCACGAAGATCGACTCGCCGTTCGCATCGAGGATGTCCTTTACGGAAACCTTGTATACGTTGGTGTTCTCTGTATCCTGAACGACTCTCATCGTAGCCATGTAGTTCTGGCCGAGGTTGTCGTAGAAGGAAAGTGTAGTCATCTTGCCGGTATCGGTCGTGAGCTGTGTGTCCTTGTAATCGATGTTTCCGGTGAAGTATACGTTTCTTGTGGGTTCGGGCTCAACATAGAGATTCTCGGGAGCCATTACCCTGAGTTCGGAAACTGTGTCCGCAACGGCCTTGCGAGGATCGTTAGGGTCTACCTGCCATCCCATTACCTTGTATCCGCCTGCGTTGCAGAGGGTACCGTTGGCGTCAACCATGAAAGCGCCCGCTCTTGTGAAGAAGTTTGAGGAACCGTTGTTTACGATGAAGAACGCATCGCCCTCGATCATGATATCGAGTGCGTTGTCTGTTCTCTGGGAACCGCCCGACTCTGTCATAGCCGCAGTGATGCTCGCTACAGTAGATCCGAGACCGATCTGCTTAGCGTTGATACCTGCTGTACCTGTAACGTTGTTGGGACCCGACGCTGCACTGGTCGTCTGATATAAGATGTCCGAGAAGTTAACCGAGCTCTTCTTGAAGCCTACGGTGTTAACGTTGGAAATGTTGTTACCGATAACATCCATCTTTGTCTGATGAACCTTCAATCCGGAAACGCCGGAAAATAAAGAACGCATCATAATAAATGACCTCCTTTTGTCGTATCCTATGACATCGGCAGCTTCTGTCAGTCGGCTGCCTGCACCTCCAAAAGTGGTCCGGTGCTTTTAGGTCGGGTCTTATTTGGTTGTTATGCTATTACCGCTCCGTCGATGTTTGTGAAGACCTGCTCGTCCATATCGCTCACCGCCGTGATCACCGTGTTGTTCCTGATGTTCACTATGAACGCTACATCGTCAACCATCACCAGAGATTCGTTTATGCCCTTCGATGAAGCTTTGCTCACTCCGTCCTCGAGTCTTGTGAGCAGCCCGTCCGAAAGATCGATGTTCCTTGAGATGAGTCTGTCGCTCGCGTGCTTTGAGAACTTGACGGAACCCGTTCTTGCGGGGCTTCCGATGCTCTCGTTGAGCACCTGCTCGAAAGACTTCTTAGGCTGAATCTGAGTCTTTGAAAGAGTAAGGTCTTTCCTTACCTCGTTCGGAGCTTTGATCTGAAAGCTGTTTCTTATGTTGTTCAAGCTGTCTGTCATAGCTGCCTCCGATCGTTAAGCCTCTGTAGTTTCTGCCTCCGGCTCTTCATTTGCCGTCTCTGTGCCTGCCTTTGAGTTGTATACGTTGATGACTACCTGTCCCTGTACCTGCGTCATATCGTTGTTGTTGAAAATGATGGTCGGCTGGTATGTCCCGTTGGGAAGTCTGAGCAGCGCGTCCTTTGAAACCGTCACTGTGTTGTCCTTTACCGAGACGTATGCGGGATCGACTGCCATGTTGTCGAAGATCACCATCACGTCTGACGCTCTCTGTTCATTTGACCCGAAGTCTACCGTGAAGTAGAGGTTCTCGGGTGAGTCAGCGTTGAAGGAGAAGTCCACTCTGTCGGGGATCGCCGGGTTGTTCTTTGTCCTGTAGTACTCATCGGACTCGACTCTCTGGAGCTGATCGTAATTGTAAGTGGCTCCGTTCACCGTGAGTGTTATCTTCTTTGAAGAAACGTTTACGTGTTCAACCGTTCCCTCGGGGTAGGTCGTCTTTCCGTTTGAATCCGTTACCGCGAGTACCACGTGCTTGCCTACTATCGAGAAGGCCTGCGATTTCTCGTATTCGCCGTTCAAGTTCTGGAGCTGTTCGAGCTGTGAGAACGTTGCGAGCTGTGAGATGTACTCGGTGTTGTCGCTGGGATCCAGCGGATCCTGGTATTTCATCTGGCAGACGAGAAGCTGAAGGAAGGCGTCTTTTCCGAGTTCCGAGGTCCCTTTTGTCTCTTTCTTTGAGATCT
>JAGDDC010000128.1 GCA_017958245.1 Lachnospiraceae bacterium | reverse complement strand
GTGCCGCCGGGACTGACCCGGCGGCACGTTCTTTATGGAGAAAATTAGTATGTGGGTGATAATGTCATTTGTTCTTTACGGCCTTACGGCAAAGTCCGCAGAGCTCACGCAGAGAATAAGTGCGAGAAACAAAGCGGCTGCTAACCATTACACAGTTATACACTGCTAACCACAAAATGTCAAGTGTTTTTATTCAATGCCTGAGCGTCTGATCGGCAAAAACCTATTGACACAGTAGGTAGACAGTGTTTATGATTTTATTGATCAGGAACAGCAAAGCACAGGAGGATGAAGTTTGAAAGCGATAGTTTCATACTATCATCGATGCTGTAGCAGGCACGTCCAAGATGGGCACCATGCCTGCGGAAAGGAATACCGATGGGAAAGAGAGGACTTCCTTCGCCTTCGAGAAAGAGGCTTACGGATGATTTCTTGAAACTGGCTTCATTTGACAGTGAATCATTTCACGAGAAGGCCATAGCGGAACACATGATGGGGGTTCTAAAGGAACTGGGACTTGAGATCCGAACGGACAGAGCACGCGAGGAGCTTTTAAAACAGGACCCCGAAAGGACTGAGACAGCGTCGAACATATATGCCTACCTTCCGGGAAATATCGAGGGGGACGCGAGAGTCTTTTGCACGCACATGGATACCGTGGCACCCGGCGTCTCTAAAAAAATAGTTGAAGAAAACGGCATTCTAAGGTCAAAGGGAGATACGATCTGCGGGGCAGATGATATATCGGGGATAGTGAGCATACTTGAGGCCGTGAGGCTCATAAAGGAACACGATCTGAAACACCCTGACATCGAACTTCTCTTTGCGGTCGCGGAGGAGCCCTACTGCCTTGGTAGCAGGTTCTTTGATCCTTCGCTTCTTAAGGCAAAGACCGGGTATGTGCTCGATCTCACGGGAAGGGTCGGCCGTGCCGCAGTGGCTGCGCCCTCGGTGATTTCTTTTGACATAGTTGTAAGAGGACTTGCGGCACACGCGGGCTTTGCCCCGGAGAAGGGGATCAACGCCCTGAACGTCGCTGCAAGGGCAATGCTTAGGATAGGGACAGGAAGGATCAGGGAAAACCAGACGGTGAACTTTGGGACTGTCTCGGGCGGTTCGGGTAGGAACATAGTGCCCGAAGAGATCCGCATAAGCGGGGAGATAAGGAGCAACGACCACGAGCTTGCAACGAAGCAGGCTATGGAGGTGGAGAAGGTCTTTAAAGACGAGGCCGAAAATGTCGGTGCCACGGCGGAGACCTCGGTCACAGAGCATGTGAGGGCCTACAGGATAGATGAGGAAGGGCCTGCTGTAAAGAGGTTTTTGAGGGCGGCCATGGAAGTGACGGGAGAGAAGGGCGAATGCGTCGAGACCTACGGCGGGAGCGACGCGAGCAGGCTGAACGTCCTTGGCATAGAGACTGCGGTGCTCGCCTGCGCCATGGAGAACTGTCACTCGACCACGGAGTATGCGGACCTTGCGGAGCTTGAAAGGTCGGCTGCGATCACACTTGCGCTCATGACAGATCCCGAGTAAGACGGGGACCGGGCGGAGCGGACAAAGCTCCCCGGGAAAAGGAGGCAGCATGAACATAAACCAGCTCAGATACATACTCGCGATGGCTGAGTCTTCCTCGATGAGGGAGGCAGTCGGGAAGCTCTATATCTCGCAGCCGGCCCTGTCAGCTTCCGTGAAGGAACTTGAGGAGGAGATAGGGATAGTGCTCTTTGAGCGTTCGAACAAGGGGATATCCCTGACGGAAGCGGGGAGGGAGTTCGTTGTCTTTGCAAAGAAGGCGGTCGGACAGTTCCAGGTCCTCGAGGACAGATACGCGATCTCGGGCACCAGCAGGGAGAACATTTCGGTGTCTGCGCAGCATTATAACTTCGCGTCCAGGTCATTTGCGGAAGTGATCAAGCGTTTCGGACCGGAGAGGTACGGTTTCTCGATACACGAGACAAAGACCCTTGAGGTACTTGAGCACGTGAGGGACCTGCGCTCGGAGGTGGGCGTCATGTCGTACTCGGGGGCGAACAAGGACCTTGTGATGAAGCTCATAAGGGATTACGGACTTGAGTTCACGCCCCTCATGAAGAAGGACACCTATATATATCTGTGGAAGGGACATCCGCTCTCAAACAGGAAGGAGCTCTCGCTCGACGAGCTTGAGGACTACCCTTGCGTTGTATTTGACCAGGGCGACGAGGGAAGGTTCTATATACAGGAGGAGGCGATGGGCGACCACGATTTCGTAAAGACGATCAGGTCGGACGACCGCGCGACAACGCTCGAGCTGATCGCGTGGCTCGACGGGTATTCGGTCGGGAGCGGGATACTGTCTGACGAGGGCGGGATCATAAAAGACCTGAAGTCGATCAAGCTCAAAGAGGAGGATCCGCTTGTCATAGGATATATAACCAGGAAGGACAGGAAGCTCTCAAAGTACGGGAAGGCCTATATAGAGGAACTTGAAAAGTACAGGGAGACGGAGGCCGGCCAAGGGAAATGAAGCTTGTGAAGAGGTCATTTGCGATAAGGAATGCTTATCACGGGTGATAAATCTTAAGTGTTTTACAAGAGGCGTTTTGTGTTATATCATCTTGTTTGAAAAAAGGAAAGAAAAAGGAAAGGAGAACCGACATGAGAAACCGCAGGTTTGCAATGTGCTGTTGTATGGATACATGTACCGAGTGTACATGCTCTTGTCATGCAAAAAGCATAGCGGTAAATGTCAGGTTCCGAAATGAATGTCTCTAGGGTCTGTTCTCATGAATTGATGCGCAGATCGGGCAGCTTTGCGGAATGCAGAGCTGCTTTTTTTTTGACTACAGACCCGTGAAGACTTCATTTAAAAGACAAAGAACAAAGAAAAGGAGAGAATGATATGTCACTTAGCTGCTCTATCGATCTTGGAAGAAAAGAAGCGATCAAATCTGATTATGATGATGCACTTGCGGAGAAGTTCGCAGCCGAGGCAGGCGGACTCGCACCCCGTCCCAATGAACAGAAGGATGAGACAAACGAGAGAGGCGTGTTCGTTCGCCAGCCCAACTCTTTCACGGAGCCTTTCTCAGAGACAGGCGAGGGCTTCAAGGCTGAGGCGGGACGCTACGCGATATACTGGGGACACTGCTGCAACTGGTCGAACCGCCCCGTTATAGCGAGAGACCTTCTCGGGCTCGAGGACGTGATCGCTGACCAGACCTGCTCGCACACAGGTACGACCAACAAGTACGGACACGGTTTCTCGGATCAGAAGGATTACAGGGATCCGCTCACAGGGGTTCATTTCCTCTCCGAGTTCTACAAGAACGCGAAGCCCGATTACAAGGGACGCGCGACGACACCGACCTTCGTCGATATAAAGGAGAAGAAGGCGGTCAACAACGATTATCACAGGCTCTCGAACTATATCGAGGTCCAGTTCAGGAAATTCCAGCCCGTGGACGCTCCCGATCTGTATCCCAAGAAGTACAGGAAGGAGATCGACGAGCTCAATGACTGGCTCTTCCCCCACATAAACAACGGACACTACCGCATGGCTTTCGGAGTGTCGTGGGAAGCTTACAACGAGGGCTATGAGGACTTCTTCGATTCGCTCGAGAAGCTCGACAAGCGCCTCGAGACCAACCGTTTCCTCTTCGGCGACTATATCACCGATTCGGATATCAGAGCCTATGTCTCGCTTGTGAGATGGGAGACAGGGTATTTCAGATCGATCGGGCCCATGAAGAAGAGACTGACCGAGTACAAGAACATATGGGAGTACATGAAGGAGCTCTACAGCATCCCCCAGTTCGCAAAGTACGCATTCTTCCGTGAGACCCGCCCTTCACAGGGCTTCGGGCCCTTCAAGGGCTATGAGGAGAGGATCGTCCCCCTGATCCCCTTCGAAGAGATCTGGAAATCGGATCACGCGAGAGCAAAGCTTTCCGACGATCCGGAGAACATGTTCCTCAAGCATCCCGCGGGCGAGACTCCGGAGGATTACCAGTCAGAGATCTCGACGACCATATGGAACTCACCCTCATGGGATGACAGGGAACCCACAAACTACAGGCCCGATTTTGATGTGACCGTAAATCCTTTAAAAGGGCTCTTAAAGAACGAATAAACCCCGCAACAGTGCGGACTTAAAAAGACAAAAAGAAAGAAGGACTGACCATGAAAAAGATATCTGTAAAAACCATAGCAACCATCCTTGTGCTCGTGCTTGCAGCCTCTGCTCTTGCGGGCTGCAGCGCAAAGAGCACAAAGGCGGATGACAAGACAAAGCTCAAGGTACATGTAAGCCAGGGACCTGCTCCTTACCTGTATGTGAAGGAAGACGGGACTCCCGACGGATTTGATTTCGCAGTGTTCAAGGCTGCCATCGACAAGCTTCCCAACTACGAGGCAGAGTACATATCGGCAGCGGACGGCCTGACGGGCGTGACCGCCGGACTGTATGACGTGACCGTAGGCAACTGGGTATGGAGAGAGCAGAGAGGCGAGACCTACTACTACTCATATCCTTACAAGGTCACGGACAAGGCATTTGTACAGAGAGAGGGCGACGAGCCCTTAAAGGACCTTCATGATGCGGCACAGCGCGGATACACTGTCATAGTAGGAGCTTCCGGAAGTGACACGATCGCGGTCGAGACCTGGAACGAGAATCATCCCGACGAGCAGTTAAAGATCGAGTATACAGACGCTGACGTTATCGTCAGGTACCAGAAGGTCGCTGACGGCAGCGCAGACTTCACGATCGACGACGGCCCCATGATCTCCGCTTACTTTGCAGAGTACGAGTTCGAGGGTATCAAGAAGGTCACACTCGATCCCGAGGCTATAGCCGACATACTTCCCACGATCAACACTTACTTCCTCTATGCGAAGGACGAGAAGGGCAAGAAGATAAGAGACGATATCAACGTTGCGATCAAAGAGCTCTACGAGGAGGGGACTTTAGACGAGCTCTCCAAGCAGTATTTCGGATATACGACTACCCCTGATGCAAGCAGCTACGAAAGCACTATCAACTGACGGGAGGGGACAGGCCGGATATCTGCCGGATATGCGCAAATGATCCGGCCTCACAAAAGACATGAATGGAAAATTGTTTGACTTTGGACTGGTCTTTAAGCAGATGCCGGATCTCCTCAGCTACCTTCCGGTGACTCTG
>JAGDDC010000127.1 GCA_017958245.1 Lachnospiraceae bacterium | reverse complement strand
TCCTTCATCTGCAAGGTCTCAAAATCCTCGTCCCCCATGTCAAACCGGGTGTGGATCATGACCCTCGACGAAGGTCTTGTGATGTACTCCACTATATATCGGTCGTAAACGCAAGCGGGAAGCCTGATCTTGCCCATGAACTCCTTGAAGAACTTCATCACGATCCCGCGTTCCTCGAGCTTTGCTATGCTGTACTCGACGAAGCGCAGGTCCTTCTCGTCAGGCTCGCGCTGGTTTGAATAACCCTTTATGAGCGCGAGGAGCACCAGGTCGTTCTCCTCGAAGCCCAGCTCTCTCCTCATGATCTGCATGAGTTCGCTGTCTATGAGCTTCTCGTCCCTGAGATACCCGTAGGCGTAGTACGAGAGGAAGGCTCTCACGAGCCTCTTTGTCGACCCGTGTATATAATACCGCTTGAACACGGTCCTCGCGAAGCTCATGTCGCTCTCCGTGAAGAGTATCTGAGCCACGATCCTCTCCTCGAGCGGCGTGCTGTCGACATCGAACCCGTCCGCTGCCTTGAAGATCTCGTACATGTTCTCGATGCTGCCGTTGTACTCTCTGACCAGGAGGCTGAGCACCTGCTCATCGTACTTTCCGCGGTCGAACACGTAGAAGCACAGCTTGAGGAGCTTCTGCGTGACCGCCCCGTCCTCGAGCACCGGAAGCAATACCGAGCACATCCTGAGGAGCCTCTTCGCGTCGATCCCCTCAAAGCCTGACCTCTCAATGTTTGCCAGCGCGAGATGGCACAGGCCTTTGAGTATCATCATCTCTATGAGCTTGATCCTCTCGCCGTGCGACAGCCTGTCCATATCGATCGACACAAGCCTCTCCTCGAGCCTCTCGTCGTCCATGATGTCATAATAGTGATATATGAGCTTCTTCTCGCACTCTGTCGCAAACTCGTCACTTAAGCCTTCTATCTTTATGATGTGGTCTGCGAGCTCGGGGCTTATCTCGCCCGTTCCCTCGTAGTTGATCTGGTCGTAGGTGTGGAGCACGCTCCTGTCGTCGTCGATCAGGCCGTCAAGGACGTATTGCTCTATATCCACGCCTCTCACGAGCGGGGTCTTCTCAAAAGGCACGGAATCGCAGTACTTGCACCCGTCCTCATCGATCAGAAAGACTATGTCGTCGATCATACATATGTCGACATAGGCCTTCCCGTCCGTCACGGGGTAGACCGTCTCCGCGTTGTAGGCGGGCGATGCGACCGCGACCTTTGTTATCCTCGGACTCTCCACCGTGATCAAATGCTTGTACACGACCTCGGGGAGCCTTGCGATCGTCTCTGCGTCAATGCCCGGCTGAGAGAAAGCGTCGCTGTATATCACGGCGAGCATCTCGTCGATCTCTCCCCTCGCAAGCGCTTCCGTCGCAAATGAATATATATCCTGCCTTGCTTCCTCGTAAGCCGCTCTGTGCTCGTCCTTGAAACGGATCAGGTTGGCGTAGAGATACTTCCTCTCCCTGTCCTCAAGCCCCTTCCCTAGCAGGAAGAAGGCGAAGATCTGCGCAGGCAGTGACCTCGAGAGGTCCCCGTACGCCGCGGAGAGCATATACTCGTGAAGCTTCACGACTCTCGCCTGCTCGCTCATGGCGAGCCTGTAGTATCTCGCTGCCTCACGTCCCGTGTCCTCCCGTTTTTTGAGGACCTCGCACAGTGCCTCCAGGACCTCCGGCGAGCCGGTGCCCTCGTATATAGTCTTTAGAAGCCTTGTGTGGAGCTTTCCGGGCTGTTTCGACCTCGACGAGAGATAAGCGATCTGGGAGATCAGATTCCTTCCGGGCATCTTTTTCTTCACGCCGAAATAGAGGACCGTGCACTCGAAGTCCCCGAGTTCCTTTAAGAGTGACCCGTCCATGTTCACGAGGCTCAGCGCCTCGACATACAGGAATCTGCTCCTGACGCCCCGCTCGTAGAGCCTTCGCATGTCGTCGAATCTCCGCTCGGGGCTTCTTATGTTCTTTCTGTCCGAGAAATAAGTAAAGAGATATAACAGCGCGTTGTCGCTGTCGCGCTCCAATAGTCCCTTCAGAGTTGAAGACACCTCCATGGCGGTGTGGCTGTCCTTTGTGAGCATCCCCTCGAGGAAGACCACCGCTCCGTACTCGGTTATGCCCTTCCTCTTCCAGGAGCCGTCCTCCTTGAAGATGTCGAGCAGCGTCCTCGCCATAGATTCGCGCCCGCCGGTAGCAAGCGCGAAGATCTTGTAAAGCTCCGCAGCCCTCTCGTGCTCTTCCGGGAACTTGGCCGAGGCGAGGAGCCTGTTGGTCTCCGCAAGATACTTCCCCGCTCCCAGGTCTCCCATCCTGTATCTCAAATAGACATCTGCGAGCGCCGAGAGCGCCCTGATGCCGTCTCTTCTCCTGTAGCGGACCGCTGCCTGCGCTCTCTTTGTGCAGACGACATTGACCTCCAGCCTCTGCGCCGCAGTCTCTATGGCAATCCTTCCGAAGTTCTTCCCTGCGTGGAGCTTTGAGGCATCGATCCCGAATCTGAGCACATAGCTGTCGCCCTCGAAATCAAAGGTCGAGATCCTGTTTGCGGGAAGGCTTATGAAGGCCTCTTCCGTTCTGAGCCTGAGCTCCGCGAAGCCCCAGCTGTCCTTTGACAGCACTATCTTTGCGCCCTCGTCCGAAGCGCTGTCGTCCAGTTCCACCTGAGTCCTGTCCGCAAAGAAGTTGATCCTGCGCTTTTTGTGGAGGGCGATCAGGAACTCTTCCATGGCTACGGGTGAGGAATTGCCCTCTTTCAGATGCCTGTACAGTTCGACGTGACTCCTGTCGTAGTAGGCGAGCACTCTCTCGAAGCTCTCCGTCATGAAGACAAGCTGAGCCTCCTCCCACGAAGTCTTTGCCAGATTCGCGAAATGGAAGGAATCCCTGATGCTCCCAACCGATGACTCGCACGAGGGCGGCGTGACCCTGGCCTCGAAAGGCAGGCTCTCCTCCCCGCACTCGCTGATCACGATGATGCTGTCTTTGACCACGTCGCCCGCATAAAGCGACGTCGCGTCAAACACGTACTCTATGATGTTTTCTTTTCCGGAAAATGAATTGTCCCTGAAAGAAAGATAGGATGATGATGAACAGACTATACCCTTGAGAGGGGTATCTGCGGAGTTTGAGACAGAGAAGGTGCCGCAGAAGGTGCGTCCCGTCTCAACGCGGATCGATACCTCAAGCTCGGAGATCACAAGATCTGCAGGCTCATATGTAAAGATTCCCTTTGCAAAACGATCGATCTTCTCCTTCATAGACAAACCCCTTTAAACCCACACTTCACGCCTTTAGATAATTATAGCATTTGCGGTTTGTAAAGAAAAGAGTCTGCTCAAATAATGTGCCCCCCGTGATTTCCTTTTTTGTGATCATCCTCGGAGGTAAAATTTTGCATTTTGTGGATATGATAAAAAACTTGCTATTTTTATAAATTTGTTGTTGACAAATGAGAATTTGTATGTAATAATACATACATAAGAAAACAGTGCTTCATTTGAATTGTTTACAACGGAGTCAGCTGGCGGCACCCCCTCATAGCCGTCGGCGATATACTCCTCCTCCCTTACATCAGGGCGTAGATCTCCCCAATCTACGCTCTTCTTCCTTTTTATGGGGATAATTAAACAATAATCGGAAGGATACAAACAATATTCGGAAGGATGTCAATTTGTCGTTGATTTCCTTCCGAATATACTTCCGAACTATGTCATTATCTCTTAAAATCTATCGAAACCCTTCCGCTTCCGCCGTCCACGTAGATCTTCTTCTCGGGATCGCTCCCCGAGATCGTGGCCGAATCTGTCTTGTCCCCGTTCAGATAGATGCCGCCGCTTCCCGCATCGCACCTGAAGCTGTACTCTCCCTGGTCACCCGCGATCTCAAATGACACACTTCCGCTGCCGCTGTTGAGATCGAGGCTTCTTCCAAGCTTGCCCGAGAAATACACTCTTCCCGAACCCGAATCGATGTCCGCATCCGTCACTTCACAGTCCTCGAATGACAGCGAGCCCGAGCCCGAGCTGCATTTGAAGCCCATGGACTTGAACCTCTTCACATCCAGACTTCCCGATCCGAGGTCCATGTATGTGTTCCCGGCTGTCATGTCATTTATCTCCATATGCCCCGAACCGCCGTCCAGACTGAACTCCTTTGCAGACAGCGATTCAAGGAGCAAATGCCCCGAACCCGAATCGACCGTGGCCGTATCGAGGAGCTTGTCCTGCTTCACGGTCACAAGAGCATATTTATCCTCGAGCCACGCATCATCAAAGATCCAATCAAAGAAGTCCGAAGAATCCTTCCATCTGAGGCTCAATGTATTGTTCGAGTAATCCACCTCGTAGTTGTCGCCCGTATTGTGAAGCCTTACGCTGTTTTCGTTTCCCGTCCTGACCTCGACCCGTATAGGGCCTGCGTCGATGTAGAGATCGTTCACGTCATCAAAGAACTCGTAGCGGTCGTCCTTGTCGTCCTCCACCGTGATCCTGCCCGTCTGCTCTCCGTCGGTCTTCAAGAACCCGAATCTGCTGCCTGCAAAACTGATGGCCGCGATGATCCCGCCGACTATCGATATCACGATAACGCAGGCGAGTATCAATCCAAATCCTTTTGCTGCTTTCTGTCCGCCTGTCATCTTACCTTAACACCTCCAAACACGCTCGTAGCATTGATATGTACCACAGGAAGGTTTCCCTGTCCGCCTGCGTCGACTCCCACAGCCTTTGACGCTCCGCCGAAGAATCCCGACGAATGGATCTTGAACCTCACGTTCCCGGGGTTTAAGATAACGACGCTTCCAAAGGTCGACTCTGCGTTTATGACCGTGTCCCTGTTTATCGCCGCGCCTCTCAAGTCGAGGAGCACCGTTCCGAAGATCGCCTCCGCTTTAGCTCCCTCGAAGACTCTTCCCGCAAATGATTCATTTCTCGAGGAGAACGCAGCAACTATCTCCGGTGCGTTGTCGAGGTTTGCTTCCACTCTTTTTTCGTTGTACCCACGCCTTAACGATCTGATGATGATCATCACGCCGAGCATAAAGAGGATCGTGGGGATGATGAGCCTTCTCGTGAGCGGCCACCTGATGATGCCAAGGTTGTTTAAGAGAACGAAGGTCGCTATCACCAGAAGTATCAGCGAACCGCCTCCGAATCCGCCCGCGACGAACGAAAAGAACGCGGGAACGATGATGATCAGCGGCCACCATGTTCTGAATATCTCACCGGTCTCGACCACACCCGATACCCCGAGGATGATCATCACAGCCACTGCTATCAGTGTGAGACCCCATGCAACTTTTCCGATTCTGTTATCCATGATCTGTTCCTTTCCTTTTCTTTTTTGTTTCCCTCGGTTAAAATCATAGTGCCAAAAGCCCGTTTTTTCAAGTTAGAATAAGATTAGAAGCAGATGAAAGGACGGGTGGTCATCGCACAAAAAAAGGACCGCCGCATCATGCGGCAGCCCCTGTTTTCGTCTTTAAGCGATCTTGCTCTTTGCAAGGTCTGCGAGCTCCTTGAAGCCGTCAGCGTCACTGATAGCCATCTCGGAGAGCATCTTTCTGTTGATGTCCACGTTGGCAAGCTTGAGACCATACATGAACCTGCTGTATGACAGGCCATTGATCCTTGCAGCAGCGTTGATACGAGCGATCCAAAGTCTTCTGAACTGTCTC
>JAGDDC010000126.1 GCA_017958245.1 Lachnospiraceae bacterium | reverse complement strand
TAGACCGACATCTTGTAGCGGTTCCTGCCTCTAATTATCTCCTTGATCCTTATGACCAGCACGACCAGGAGCGCCCCTATGTCCATGACATGGCTGACCAGCAGGAAAGACCTCGGATTCACGCCTGCAGTCTTGTGAAGTATGTAGGTGAACAGGCTGAAGCCCGTAGCGATGAGCCACACTATGCCGAAGATCGAATTCTTGACCTTGTCTCTCTTGTCAACGCTCTCCTCAAACTGGAAGCCTATGAAGAAAACAGGCAGCAGGAACAGCGCGTTGTATTTCATCTCGGCCATCCTCACGGTGTCGGTTGTGAAGATCTCCATGAGATCCTGCTCTCCGAGCATCCATGTTCCGAACGAGACGCTGAACATTGAGAGCGAGCAGAGCCTGAAGGTGTCCCCTGCGGAAAATGTCTTTCGAAGCCCTACTATCACAGCCATGATGGTCATGGAGAAGCCTACGACCATGAAAAAGAAAGCGAGGGCTATCTTGTAGACGTTCTCTGAGGCGTAGTCTCTATAGAAGGTGTCATAATCCCAGATCGAAGGTGTCTCGATCGAGGTCAGAGCGCCGTCCTCTCCGGCCCTCATCACGATCCTCACGTTCTTTCCTTCGCCGTCGCTTCCGATCCTCGCTATATAGAAACCGCTTCCGAGCATCTCGTCCCGGTCGTAGCGGTCCCTGTCCATCGCAAGTATCTCTTCCCCGTCAAGCTCGACCAGTATATCATGATAATGCACATGCACCATCATGCACGAATCTTCCGGAAGATTCCCCGGAAGTGTGTTCTCGATGACTATCGTGTCGGCCTTCTTCAGATCCTCAAACGAAAAGCCGTTCAGGTCGACGTTCGTAAAAGTCTCGCCATGGTATTCTACCTGCCAGCCTCTGTTGAAAGTGATCGACTTTGCCCTTTCTCCCGAGAGGAACATCAGGATCACGGCAAACACCAGAACGCCCAGACCTGTGATGATGATCGTCAGTGTTATATAAGTGATATCAAAGAAATGGTTTTTCTTGGCTGTCTTCTCATCCATAGAGCATTACCTCAAAAAGCGATCAAATGAATCACCGGTTACTGCAATGTGCGATCGTATATATACCTCAAAGCGTACAGATATCCGTCGAGTCCCAGCCCGGAGACGATCCCGGTGCAGACGGGAGCGACGACATCCTCGTGGCGGAAACTCTCCCTCTTCATGATGTTTGATATGTGGACGCTCACGACAGGTATGTCGAGCATTGCGACCGCGTCCCTGATCGCGATGCTGTAGTGCGAATACGCCGCAGCGTTTAAAACTATGCCTGCAATATCGCTGTTTCCGAGACACTCCTGGATCTTCGATACGATCTCACCCTCAGAGTTGCTCACAAAAAACTCGCAGGTGAGGTCTTTTGACAGGCTCTCCGAGCAGTCCTTTATCATCCCGCAGAGCTCTTCGTAGGTTGTGCTCCCGTAGATCGAGGGCTCTCTTTTACCAAGCATGTTCAGGTTCGGTCCGTTGATTATGAGTACCTTCATACCCTGCCCCTTTCGTAACTGCCGCCAAGTTTGTATCTCTTGCGCTCTCTCAGAGCCGCAAGCTTCTTCTTTGCCTTCATCCTTGTGAGCCTTCGCTCCGGTTTGAGCCCCGTCGCCCTGCTCTCAAGCTTCAGGCTCTTCCTGTTCCTCTTCTTGTAGAAGAAAAGCACGATCTTTTCAAGCTTTCTCTTGAGCTTGACCTGAAGGATGTCCCTTTTCTCTATGGGTTTTACAAGTATCGTGTATATGCCCGAGGTGTTGGCCCCGTATATGTCCGTGAAGATCTGGTCCCCCACGCACATAGTGCTCTCGAGCGAAGTCCTCATCATGATCGCCGCAACATAATAGTTCTTGGACGCGGGTTTGCCTGCCTTGAATATATACTTCACGTTCACGTCCCTGTTGAAGCGCTCGACTCTGGCCTTTTTGTTGTTGGAGAGCAGGCAGATCTCAAAGCCTATGCTCCTCAGCCTGTCGAGCAGTGCTATGGCTCTCTCGTCGGCATCGGCTCCGTGCGGCACGAGCGTGTTGTCTATATCGAAAATGATCCCGCGGAACCCGGCTTTGTAGTAGGTTTCAAAATCGATCGAGTAGGTCGAATCTATATATTCCCTTGGATAAAACTTCTGAAACATATCAATACTCCATGCTCTGTCTAATATTATAATTATATGCCACTCTCGCCCGTCTTGCAAGTAAAACACTCACGCCGTCTCATGTTCGCCGGTCGGAAGCACGGCCCCGCTCCTGAACGATCATTTAAAAAACTGCCAAACAAAAAGGGGGATCCTTCGATCCCCCAAATCTTTGTATCTCTTTCGAGCTTTTGTTATTCTTCTTCTTCCGTCATGTTCTTTGCAGCCTCAGCAACAACCTTCTCCTGAACATCCGAAGGAGCCTGCTCGTATCTGTCAAGAACATATGAATACTCACCGATACCGCCTGTCATGGAACGGAGGTCTGTCGAGTATCCGAAGAGCTCCGACATGGGAACGTCCGCAACGATCTCCTGCTTGCCGCCGACGATCGGGTTCATGCCGAGCACACGGCCGCGGCGCTTGTTCAGGTCGCCCATGACGTCGCCGGTGTAATCGTTCGGGACAGTGATCTTCAGGTTCATGATCGGCTCCAGCAGGACCGGGCCCGCCTTCATGAAGCCG